>CANFVB010000226.1 GCA_947450355.1 Bacteroidota bacterium | reverse complement strand
CGATTTCCATTGAAAATTTGAATGGAAAAATTAAAACTGTCTTGCCATTGAAAGCTGCAATTAAATACCGAATTGGAACTGATAAATTAGGAATTGCTTTGTACAGCACTCAAGAATTTAATTTGAATGGAAATATTACTTTGATGAGCGATGTGAATTTGTCAAATTGGAAATTGAACACCAAAACCGAGTTTAAATCTTTAGATTGGAATGAAAGTCCAACTGCGATAGTAATGGGAAAATCTATTCCAATTACGTATTTGATTAATCCAACGGTTAAACTTTTTAAATCGAAAATTGAGCGAACAATTGACGATGCGATTGAAAAATCGATGGATTTTAAGCCTAATGTTTTAGATGCTTTAGAAAAAATATGTACACCATTTCAAATGAATGAGGCTTTTGAAAGTTGGCTTCGAATTGTTCCAATAGAATTATACGCAACGGATGCAAAATTCAAAAAGGAAACTATCACTTTAGAAATGGGTTTGAAATGCAATATGGAAACCTTAATTGGTCAAAAACCAGTTTCAAAATTTGACAGAAACAAAATTGTTCTGAAATCGGTGACGCAAATGCCTGATAAAATTTCGGCAAATATTGTAGCTGTTTCAAGCTATCAAGATGCATCGAAAATTATTTCTAAGAATTTTGCTGGTCAAGAATACGGAAATGGAAGCAAGAAAGTTACAGTTCAAAATGTATCGATTTGGCATAAAAATGGAAAGATGGTAATTGCTTTAGAGATGTTGGGAAGCATTAACGGAACGGTTTATTTAACAGGGGTTCCTCAATTTAATGAAACTACAAAAGAGATTTATTTTGACCAATTGGATTATGTTTTAGATACGAAAAGTAAATTGTTGAAAACGGCAAATTGGTTGGCTCAAGGAATGGTTTTAAGAAAAATTCAGGAAAGTTGCAGGTACTCAATTCAACCTAATTTGGAGGAAGGAAAGCAAAGTATGATGAATTATTTGAAGAATTATTCTCCGATGCCTGGGGTTTTTGTGAATGGAAAAATTGACGATGTTCAATTTCAAAAAATACAATTGACGAACAAGGCTATTATTGCTTTTATAAAAGTAAATGGTAATGTGAAAGTTGCTGTAGATGGGATAAAATAGTTAAATAAACTTTTTTTACCACAAAAGAAACAAAAAAAATTTAAAGCAAAAGGCTCAAAAGATTTTCAAAATAACTGCAGATTATAAATATAAATTAAACACACCTGACAGGTTTTGAAAACCTGTCAGGTGTGTTCTACCAAATAAACTAGATTTTTTAGCCACAGATTCACAGATTTCAATAGATTTTCCAGTTAAACGGATTTTCCGAATAACCGATTTTTAAAACCTGTCAGGTTTTAAAAATCGGTCAGATGTGTCTAACGAATAAATTGGAAATACCACCGCAGATTCGCAGATTTCCCATCAACCATCAACCAACAACCAACAACTTCTAATCCGAATAAACAAATCAACAAATAATCAAATTAACTTCAAATACAGCCCCGATGGAAGGGAAAATCCCGAGCTTTTTAGCGAGGATTTGGAATGACAGCGGGAATATGATTTACTGAAAAAGAAAGACAATTCGCTTCAAAATATAAAAACTTGAGAACTTTCTCTTATCTTTGCTTTATGCTGTTTTCCCAAATTTTAGGACAAGATTATATAAAAAATCATTTGACAAAAAGCGCCACTTCGGGCAGAATTCCTCACGCACAATTGTTTGTAGGGCCAGAAGGAAGTGGAACTTTGGCGATGGCGATTGCCTATTCGCAGTATGTTTTGTGCGGGAATTTTGATGGCGAAAACAACACTGGAAACGAATCTTGCAACTTGAAATTCAAGTCGATTTCGCATCCTGATTTGCATTTTATTTTTCCAACCGTTACGACGGAAGACGTGAAAAAGAATCCGAAAAGTTTGGATTTTATGGTAGATTGGAGACAATTTATTGCTGAAAATCCTTATGGCGGTTTGTTTGATTGGTACAAAATTTTAGGCGTTCAGAACAAGCAAGGGGAAATTCGGGTGGACGATGCGCAGGAAATTCTGAAGGCGTTAGCACTAAAATCGTATGAAGGCGGTTACAAAATTGTGATTGTTTGGATGGCGGAAAAAATGAATATTTCGGCGTCGAATAAACTGCTGAAATTGTTGGAAGAGCCGCCAGAAAAAACGGTTTTTATATTGATTTCTGAAAATGAAGAAGATATAATTCAAACGATTCGGTCGCGCTGTCAGGTGTTGCATTTTAATGGTTTGAGTGAGAAAATTATTGCCGACGGATTGATTCTAAGAGAAAATATTGAGGCAAGTTTGGCTGATAAAATTGCACATCAATCGCAAGGAAATTATAACAAAGCGTTGCTTTTATTGGACGAAGAAAGTGAAGAATTGCCGTTTGAAGAATGGTTTGTTTCTTGGGTTCGTGCGGCTTTTCGAGCTAAAGGAAATGCAGCAGCAATTCAAGATTTGATTCTTTGGAGCGAACAAATTGCAGGTTTGGGAAGGGAAACGCAGAAGAAATTTTTGAACTTTTGTATTGATATGTTCCGACAGGCGTTGCTGCTGAATTATGAAACGCCTAAATTGGTTTATATGGAAATGAAAGTGCCAAAATTCAAGCTAGAAAATTTTGCGCCGTTTGTAAATGGAAACAATATAAATGACATTTTTAAGGAGCTTTCGGATGCCATGTACCACATTGAGCGCAACGGAAATGCGAAAATAATTTTGACTGATTTATCTATAAAACTGACTCGTTTAATTCACAAAAAATAACAAATTATGAATAATGTAGCTTCTATTTTGGTTTTGGTTTTTTTGGCCATTACTTTTTTGCAATCCGGATATGACAAATTATTTCACTGGAAAGACAATATAGCTTGGTTGACGGGACATTTTTCTAAAACGGTTTTGAAAAATACGGTTCCTCTTGCCTTATTTCACGTTTTGGTTTTGGAATTAATTTCTGGCGTTTTATGTGTTGT
>CANFVB010000225.1 GCA_947450355.1 Bacteroidota bacterium | reverse complement strand
TTTTTCTGAAAAACATCATTGCTCCACAATTGCGTCAAATAACTTTGCGATACAGAATGTAAAACTTCCATTTCAATGACTTTTCCAATTTGTTTTCCACCTGCAAATACTTTATCTCCAGAGTTTTTTGTAATGGGAATCGCTTCGCCAGTAACAAAACTGTAATCAATTTCCGCATTTTCAGAAATCAGAATACCATCAACAGGAATGAGTTCTTGATTTCTAATGAGTAATCTATCTCCTTTTTCAACATCATAAATTGGAACACTAACTTCCGAATTGTCTTTATTAATTCTTGTAATTGCAATGGGAAAATAAGATTTGAAATCTCTTTCAAAACTAAGAAAACTATACGTCTTGATTTGGAACATTTTTCCCAAAAGCATAAAGAAAATTAATCCTGTCAAACTATCGAAAAAGCCAGAACCATAATCTAAAGCAATGTCAAATGTACTTCGAACGAACATTACAATAATTCCTAAAGCAATAGGAATATCGATGTTTAACATTCCAGATTTGATACTTTTATACGCCGAAATATAATAACCACTTGCCGAATAAAAGAAACTTGGCAGTGATAAAGCAAAAATTAATATTCTGAAAAAACCACGGTATTGATCGAGCCAATATTCTTTTACTTCAAAATATTCAGGGAAGGAAAGCAACATAATATTACCAAAACAGAAAAAAGCAACACCTAATTTATAGGTTAAACTTCGGTCAACATTGTTGTTTCCAGTTTCATAATTTTCTAAACTTATGTATGGCTCATAACCAATTGAGCTTAATAAATAAACAATATTTTGAAGCGAAACAACTTCAGGATTGAAGGTAATTCTAACCTTTTTTTCAGGGAAATTAACTTGAGAAGTACTTATTCCCTTTTGAAGACGCTGTAAATTTTCCAAAATCCAAATGCACGAACTGCAATGAATATGAGGAATGTTGAGTGAAACAATAGCGGTTGAATCCTCTTGGAATTCCAATAATTTTGAAACAATACTTTCATTTTCTAAAAAATCATATTTACCTTTAATCTCCTGTGGTGTTGCTCCAGGGGCTTTTTCAAAATCATAATAACAAGTCAAATCATTGAGGCTAAAAATTTCATAAACAGTCTTACAACCATTACAACAGAAATTTTTATCGTCAAAAATAATCTCGTCTTGTTTTACAATATCTAAACCACAATGGAAACAGTTTTGTGTGTCCATAAACTTTGCTCATTTTACCCGTAACAAAGGTTACAAATTGTTTATAATAAATATATGATATTTGTCATAAAATTTATACGTTTGTAGTACAAAATAATACCTTTCCTTATGAGTAAATGTGAACACTGCATTGTTAGAGAATTTAGCTCGTTAAAAGCCTTAAACAAAGAAGAACTTGTTAAAATGGCCGAATGTAAAACCTCGGTTACTATTAAGAAAGGCGATTTAATTTTTGAAGAAGGTGAAAATGTAAATGGCATTTACTGTATAAAAGATGGTATTTGCAAACTCACAAAACTAAGTCCGAACGGAAAAGACCACATTGTAAAATTGGTTAAAAAAGGTGAATTATTGGGTCAACGCTCTTTAATAAGCGACGAACCTGTGAATTTAAGTGCCACCGCTCTTGAAGATATGGAAGTTTGTTTTATTCCAAAATCCGAAATTATGAGTTTCTTTGATTCAAATAATCAATTTTCTATGAATGTGATGAAAACCATTTGTGGCGATTTGAAAGAAGCCGATGATATTATGGTGAATCTTGCACAAAAAAGTGTAAAAGAACGCTTGGCAATTACCTTACTTTATCTTGAAGAAACATTTGGAAAAAATGAAGATAACTCCTTGAAAATTCAACTTTCAAGAGATGAATTGGCAAGTATGATTGGAACTGCCACCGAAAGCTGCATCCGATTATTATCGGATTTTAATAAATTAGAATTAATAGAATTGAATGGTAAGAAGATTATTTTGAAAAATGTTGGGAAATTGAAGAAAATGGGGGAATAGGATTTTTAGTATCTAAATTACAAATTTAATAAGGAAAATTCACAACAAATAAAAACCACAACAGAATTATATTTTGTTGTGGTTTTTTTATTTTTTTTTAGAAAATATGTCAAATCTTTGTTTTATTAGCCTTCTATGAGTTTTTTTTATCAAGATTAGCTAAGATTTTGAATGTTTTAATTTTATTTTTCAAAGATTTTTAAATGAAATTACATCTTTTTCAACTGGTCTTTCATCATTACGATTTGCTCTTTTAGCATATTTTGCTTGTCTAATTTTTTAGCTTCATTCAATAAAGTTGTCGCTTCTAATTTTCTTCTTCTTGTCATTGCAACACCAGCTAAATTCAATTTTGCAACTGCTAAATCCATATCCATTGACAATCCTAATTCAATTGCTTTCTTGAAATATTTCTCTGCTTGAATCAAATTTGTTTGAGAAAGCATGATTCCATGAAGGTAATTAAAATACCCTTGTTGCTTGCGAACCAAAGCAGATTCAGGGTTTTTGATGTGTGCCAACCATTTTTGTGCTCCTGGAAAGTCTTGTTTTCGTAACTTTAAAAAAGCCAACAAAATGAATTCGTTTTTATAGTATAAGAAAATTGGAATAATGGATAGAAAAATAAGGAAAATCCCATTTCCGATTTCGCTTTCAGTAAACCTCCAAATTCCTGAACAGATAATAAGTGCAGCGAAAATTAGTTTGATATTTTTGTGAAACATAGTATTTAATTTAAATATTTTGCAAAGATAGTAAAAGGAATTTAAAATATTTTTACAAAACTACTTGCAAAGAAAAAAAGTCTTTGTATATTTGCACTCGGTTTTAAAGCAGATAGTATTTAAAATCAATAATGATATTTTAATTCAAGATTTAAAGATAACAAACAATGAGCAAAAGAACGTTTCAACCATCGAAAAGAAAGAGAAGAAATAAGCACGGATTTATGGACAGAATGGCTTCTGCGAATGGAAGAAAAGTCCTTGCTCGAAGAAG
>CANFVB010000224.1 GCA_947450355.1 Bacteroidota bacterium | reverse complement strand
TTATTACAGATGACAGTGTGCTTTATTTCTCTTCTGACGCAAGACAAGGACTAGGCGGAATGGATGTTTATAAAATTGATTTAAAAGGCGCTGGAGAAGCAAAAAACGTAGGAAAACCTGTAAATAGTGATAAAGATGATTTTGCTTTAACATTTAATGAAAGTAAAAATGTAGGATTTGTTACTAGTAATAGAAATGGAAATGACGACATTTTTGGAGTAACACCAGTTTGTAGTTACGATGTTAATTCCATTGTTACAAACGCAAAAACGGGCGCTATTTTAGCAGATGCAAAAGTGTCTATCTTAGACGAAAAAAATAATGTAATATCTTCAGTACAATCTAATGATAAAGGAGAAGTATCTTATAAAGTAGAATGTGAGAAAAACTATACAATACAAGCATCAAAAGATGGTTTTGAAAGCAATTCATTTGTAGTTACAAAAAGCAACAATAAAGGAGGAAGCACAAAAGTTAACGCTGCTTTAAATCCAATTGATGTAATCATTACAGAAACTGAAATTGTTTTGAATCCGATTTTCTTCGAGTTCAATAAAAGTAATATTACCCAACAAGGAGCATTTGAGTTAGACAAATTGGTTCAGGTTATGAAGAGTAATGAAAAGTTAGTAATTTTCGCGAAATCCCACACAGATAGTAGAGGAAGTGATAAATACAATCTAATTTTATCAGATAGTAGAGCAAAGGCAACGGTTCAATATATAATTTCAAAAGGAATTGATGCAGCAAGAATATCAGGAAAAGGATATGGTGAAAGTGAGCCAAAAGTAATTTGCGGAAATGAGTGTACAGAAGAACAATTTGCTCAAAACAGACGTTCTGAGTTTTTAATTGTTAAATAAAAATATATAAATTATACCAATTACTACCCCCAAAAGTTAAATACTATCTGGGGGTTTTTTGTAAATACAAATTCAAAAACTTATAAATATAAAATCAAATGAAAAAAATCAGTATTGCTACATTTTTATTATTGTCAACGTTTCTTATAAATGCTCAAGCATATAAAGGTAAAGGTGATATAAAAGGGCAGGTTGGAGCTAATTTTCAAGATGGAGGAAATGGAATTTTTGTATCTTCAGATTTTGGAATAGGAGAAAATATGTCTTATGGCTTTTCTGCCAATTATCTATTATCATTAAATGGAACTAGCATTGATGACGCTAAATTTGGAGATAGAATAGATGTAAAAGCAAGATTTAATGCAAATATTGGGAATGTATTTAATTTGGATAAAGCTATGGATATTTACCCAGGATTGGATTTAGGATTACGGAATTTTGGTGCTCATCTTGGTTTTAGATATTTCTTTACCGATGGTTTCGGATTATTTACCGAGGCAGGAATGCCAATAGCAAGTTATAAGACGAAGCCTTTAGGTTATGAAAAACTAAACAACCAATTTGTATTTAATATTGGAATGAGTTTCAATTTGTAATAATTTCTATTAAATAAAAAAAGTCCGATTTGAATTTCAAATCGGACTTTTTTTTTGTTTATTTTTCTTACAAATCAAATTTAATTCCTTGTGCCAATGGTAAACTTGTGGTATAATTGATAGTATTGGTTTGTCTTCTCATATACACTTTCCAAGCATCAGAACCTGATTCACGTCCGCCACCAGTTTCTTTTTCACCACCAAAAGCACCACCAATTTCAGCTCCAGAAGTTCCAATATTCACGTTTGCAATTCCACAATCAGAACCAGCCACAGAAAGAAATAATTCTGCTTCACGCAAATTGTTGGTCATAATTGCAGATGATAATCCCTGAGCAACGCCATTTTGAATTGCAATGGCATCGTGAACATCGCCAGAATATTTCAATAAATATAAAACTGGTGCAAAAGTTTCGTGTTGTACAATTTCAAATGAATTTTTGGCTTCGGCAATTGCTGGTTTTACGTAGCAGCCACTTTCGTAACCTTCGCCAGAAAGAACGCCACCTTCAACTAGGATTTTTCCTCCTTCGGCAACTACTTTTTCCAAAGCATTTTTGTACATATCAACTGCTAAAGTATCAATTAGCGGTCCAACGTGATTGTTTTGATCCAGTGGATTTCCAATTCTCAATTGCTTGTATGCCGAAACGATAGCTTCTGTTACTTTGTCATAAATACTTTCGTGAATGATAAGTCTTCGGGTAGAAGTACAGCGTTGTCCTGCGGTTCCAACAGCGCCAAAAACAGCACCGATTACGGTCATTTTAATATCTGCATCTGGGGTAACAATAATCGCATTGTTTCCACCTAATTCTAATAATGATTTTCCAAGACGACCTGCAACGGCTTGTGCTACAATTTTACCCATTCTTGTAGATCCTGTTGCAGAAATTAACGGAACTCGACGATCATTGGTCATCATTTCCCCTACTTTATAATCTCCGTTTATCAAACAAGAAATTCCTTCGGGAAGGTTATTTTCTTTGATAACTTCTGCAATAATATTCTGACATGCAATTCCACAAAGCGGCGTTTTTTCGGAAGGCTTCCAAACGCAAACATCTCCACAAATCCAAGCCAAAGCGGTATTCCAAGCCCAAACTGCAACTGGAAAATTGAATGCAGAAATGATTCCAACGATTCCCATTGGATGGTATTGTTCGTACATTCTGTGTCCTGGACGTTCAGAATGCATTGTTAATCCGTGCAATTGACGAGAAAGCCCAACGGCAAAATCGCAAATGTCAATCATTTCCTGAACTTCTCCGTATCCTTCTTGTAGTGATTTTCCCATTTCGTAGGAAACCAACTTTCCAAGAGCTTCTTTGTTTTTACGTAATTTATCTCCAAACTGACGCACAATTTCTCCACGAAGAGGCGCTGGCATTAGTTTAAATATTTGAAATGCAGCAGTTGCCGATTGCATTACTTTTTCATAATCTTCAGCAGAAGTACATTTTACGGCACCAATTAATTGACCGTCAACTGGCGAATAACTTTCTAAAGTTGCACCATTTGAAAAATTATTTAAACCTGTTGAAGTTCCT
>CANFVB010000223.1 GCA_947450355.1 Bacteroidota bacterium | reverse complement strand
GCACCGCCAATCCAATATTGAACGAAACCAACTAAGAAAAACATTAACCAAAACCCCATTGTAAGGATGGTTAAGAAAAGTAAAAATCCTAAATACTGTGAAAAGTCAAACATGATTATCTGAATTATTAAATATGATTACAAATGTAAGTTTATTATTTTTTTCTACCAATTAATCCCTATCAATTTTTATAAAATAGTTTTTTATGCGTAAATTTGGCTCAGATTTTTTTGGAGCTATTTCCAGCTTTCGCCTTTATCTTTTTGGGTTTTCATGCTTCAAACCCAAAAAGGATACCGGCTCAATCTGGGCTAGACCTAAAATGACGCTCAAACAAATAACAAACACACAATAAAATGGAATTCAGAATCGAAAAAGACACCATGGGTGAAGTGCAAGTTCCCGCAGATAAATATTGGGGCGCACAAACAGAACGCTCTCGAAACAACTTCAAAATTGGTCCATCGGCATCAATGCCCAAAGAAATTATTGAGGGATTTGCCTATTTAAAAAAAGCCGCAGCCTATGCTAATTGCGATTTGGGTGTGCTTCCAACAGAAAAAAGAGATGCAATTGCAGCTGTTTGCGACGAAATATTAGCAGGAAAATTAACCGATGAATTTCCATTGGTAATTTGGCAAACAGGTTCGGGAACGCAAAGCAATATGAATGTGAATGAGGTAGTTGCCAACCGTGCGCAGGTTTTAAAAGGTTTCAAAATTGGCGAAGGCGAGCAATTCATTAAAGCCAATGACGACGTCAACAAGTCACAATCTTCCAACGACACCTACCCTACTGGAATGCACATCGCAGCCTATAAAGCGGTTGTTGAAGTTACAATTCCCGGAATCGAAAAATTGCGAGATACGCTTCAAGCGAAAGCTGTTGCCTATAATACGGTAGTGAAAATTGGTCGTACGCATTTAATGGATGCAACGCCACTTACATTAGGTCAAGAAATTTCTGGTTATGTGGCGCAATTGAATTACGGAATAAAAGCAATAAAAAACACGTTAGCACATTTATCGGAAGTGGCTTTAGGTGGAACTGCTGTGGGAACAGGATTGAATACGCCTGAAGGATACGATGTGAAAGTAGCCGAATATATCGCAAAATTCACGGGTCATCCTTTTGTGACGGCAGAAAATAAATTTGAAGCTTTGGCTGCTCACGATGCGATTGTAGAAACGCACGGTGCTTTGAAACAAGTTGCGGTTTCATTGAATAAAATTGCCAATGATGTTCGAATGTTGGCTTCTGGACCACGCTCTGGTATTGGAGAAATCCTAATTCCTGAAAACGAACCAGGTTCTTCTATTATGCCTGGAAAAGTAAATCCAACGCAATGTGAAGCCTTAACAATGGTTTGCGCGCAAGTGATGGGTAACGATGTTGCGATTTCAATTGGCGGTATGCAAGGTCATTATGAATTGAATGTTTTCAAGCCTTTGATGGCTGCAAATTTCTTACAATCTGCCCGATTGTTGGGTGATGCATGTCTGTCATTTGACGAACATTGTGCGCAAGGAATTGAACCAAATTACAAAAGAATTGAAGAATTGGTAAACAATTCATTGATGTTGGTTACTGCCTTAAATACTAAAATTGGGTATTACAAAGCTGCTGAAATTGCACAAACTGCTCATAAAAACGGAACTACTTTAAAGGAAGAATCCGTTCGTTTGGGCTACGTTACTGCCGAAGACTTTGATGCTTGGGTAAAACCAGAAGAAATGGTTGGAAGCTTGAAATAGTTTTCGATTTTATAGAAAACAGGCTATCTTTATCGGGTAGCCTTTTTTTATAAGGTGCAAAGAGGAAAAGTTTCAAAGGAAAAATAGTAAAATATCGAAAGTAAAAAAGTTGCCACTGATGCACAGATTAAAAATCATTAAAATCAGTAATCTGTGGCAAAAATATTTTTAGAAGCTAAAGTGAGATGCAGTAAAGTGCATAGTTTTAACTCTATTTGTGCCCAATAAAAAATCCGCTTTGAAAATTTCAAAGCGGATTTTTAAGTTTTCAAAAAATGTATTATTCCTGCAAATTCAGTTTGCTGTTTTTTCGGCTGTAGCCAAAGTAAATCACCAAACCAATCAACAACCAAATCGTAAAATAAATCCAATTCCAAACACTAAGTTCTGCCATCATATACAAACAAGAAATTAATCCCAACAATGGAATTAGCGATAAATTCTGGCGATTAGACCAAACTGTTAAAAATAGTAAAGTAATTAGAAAAATCCACATTGGAATTTTATGTTTAAAAAGACTGAAACCCGTTTCAAATTTTTGTGAATCTGAAATTGGCAACGCTTTAATAACCGCTTCATACTGCGTTTCATTTTCATTGTATTTACTCAAAATAACTTCTAAATCAGGTTGCGAAGTCGTACTATTATTTTTATCAAAACCAACCAAATACGTATATACCAGTTCCGATTGTGTTTTATCCAATGACGTTACAATAGCCTCAGGACTATTAATTTTCTTTTCATTAGTAATGAAATCCATCGTGCTTTTAGCATTGTATTTAAAAGCATAAAACATTCCAGCCGCTAACAAAACTGGAATAACAAATTTTGAATTCACATACGGCGTTTTGAATTTCCCACGAGGAATATCTGTTTTATTTTGCAATACCAAAACCCCCGCACAAACCAATACAAAAGCAAATAAAGTTCCAATACTGCATAAATCTGTTACCATTGTAAGGTTCAAAAACAACGCTGGAATGGCTACGACAAATCCTGTTACAACCGTTGCATACGATGGCGTTTTGAATTTTGGATGCACTCTTGAGAATTTTTTCGGCAACAATCCATCACGGCTCATACTCATCCAAATTCGAGGTTGACCCATTTGGAACACCAATAAAACACTCGCCATTGCTATTACGGCTGAAACACCGATTATGGCAGACATTACTTTTAAATCTAATTTTTCAAATACAAATAATAATGGATCACCCACATTCAAATCCGAATAATGAACCATTCCTGTGAGTACCAATGCAATTGC
>CANFVB010000222.1 GCA_947450355.1 Bacteroidota bacterium | reverse complement strand
GTGGCTTCGTAATACCCTCTTTTTACTTTTTTAGTTCTTAGGAAAATCACATTCATATCGTATTTTTTGGCAAGCATTTCACCGCCTGTATGAATTGGTACTTCAATTCCCATGAATGTATTCCAATGAAAAAAAGTTCCTAATTTTGGGGATTGGTCACTAACTAAACCGTAAACCCCAAGTTTTTTACTTCTGAAATTGGTTGCCATTACAGGAATAGTTTCTTTTGTAGTAATTAAAGTAGCTTTAAATTTAGAACGAATATCACGAACTAATTTATCGAAATAGCGGTTGTTTATTTTTTTGTAAACGGCATAACCTTCAAAAGTGATTTTGCGATTCATCGAAACTGCCCATTCATAACTTGCATAATGCGCACATAATAAAGTGATGCTTTTTCCTTTTTTTTCTAAATCTGAATATACTTCAAGATTATTAAAAACGTAACGTTTGTCCATTTCGCTTTTAGAAATTGTCAATGTTTTTATCATTTCTAAAAATACATCACACATGTGACGAAAGGATTTTTTTTCGATAACTAAACGTTCTTTTTCTGAAAGATGCGGCAAAGCCAATGCCAAATTTTCCCGAACTGTTGTTTTTCTGTAACCAATAATATAGTAGGTTAACACATAAACACCATCGGAAACGATATATAAAATCCGAAAAGGAAGCATGGAAATACACCATAAAATCGGGTAGAGTAAAATATAAAGTAAAAACTGCATTTTTAAATATTTAATGCAAATATACATTTAAATCCTATTTTGACGAACTTGATTTACAAAAGCTAACGAAAGTATCTTTACTTTTACAGTTGAATATAAATTTATAAAAATGAATGCACTATTAATTGTCATTATTGTCCTCAATATTATTGTTAGTTTCAAGGGTTTTGAAGACACTGCTTTTTTTAGAAAATATGAATTTCATATTGGAAGCATTCGTGCAGGTGAGCAAATCCGTATGATTTCTTCGGGATTTTTGCATGCAGACATTGGTCATTTGGCATTTAATATGCTGACATTGTATTTTTTTGCACCGGTTGTTTATGGCTATTTAGGTAATTTTTCATTTGGATTAATCTATGTAGGAAGTTTGGTTTTTGGCAGTTTACTCACGTTGTTTTTCCATGCGAATGATTATTCTTATCGTGCCATTGGTGCTTCGGGAGCAGTAACTGGCGTTTTGTATTCTGCGATTTTATTACAACCCGATATGAATTTGTTTTTATTTTTTATACCCATTCCCATTCCAGCCTATATTTTTGGAATTGGATATCTTTTGTATTCTATTTATGGAATGAAAGCCAAGCGAGACAATATTGGGCACACGGCGCATTTTGGTGGAGCAATTGGCGGTTATTTGATTACTTTGGTAAAAGAACCACACATGTTCTCTGATAATCTTGGAATGGTTATTTTATTGGCAATTCCAATTGTATTGCTATTTGTTTTAGCGAAATTAGGAAAGTTATAATTGGCATACCATTTGAACTATAATAAGAATAACCTTAAATTTTTTACCATGAAAAAAGTATTTTTAATTATGATTTTCTTTTGTTCTGTTGCTTCTGGAGCGCAAGAACTAAAGCTTGTTCCTCAAATTTCTGTTTCGGGAGAAGGCAAGATAAAAGCAGTTCCAGATCAGGTTTTTATTTCAATTGCAGTTGAAACCAAGGGAACGAATGCCACAGATGTAAAAAAACAAAATGACGCTACAATTGAAAAAGTACTTCAGTTTATTACAAAATTTAAAGTTCCCAAAAGCGATGTGCAAACCAAAAGTGTTTCATTGAATCCACAATATGATTATGAAAAGAAAAAACGCAATTACAATGCAACGCAAACAATAGAAATTCTTTTGAAAAACATTTCGCAATATGATGCTTTGATGGAAGGGCTTGTAGATGCTGGAATAAATAGAATTAATTCCGTGGAATTCAAAACTTCAAAATTGACGGAATACCAATCCGAAGCAAGAAAATTAGCGATGAAAGAGGCAAAATCAAAAGCGGAAGATTACGTATCTGTTTTGGGACAAAAAGTGGGAAAAGCGATTACAATTACGGATAACACCCAAAATTATTATCCGCAGCCAATGTATGCTATGAAAACGATGGCGATGGATCAAGGGGCTTCGCCAAGAGAAACTTTAGCAATTGGAGAGATTAATATTACTGCTACGGTAAGTGTGAGTTTTCTATTGGAGTAGTAGAATATAAAACAGATATAAAAAAACCCGAACAATAGCTCGGGTTGAATTTGTGGGGAGAGCAGGATTCGAACCTGCGAAGTTCACACAGCAGATTTACAGTCTGCCCTCGTTGGCCGCTTGAGTATCTCCCCAAAGGTTCAAGAATAGTAACCTATCCCTGTCAAGCGGTTGCAAATATAGCAACACTTTTCAGCTTTCCAAACTTATTTAGAACTAAATTTCGACACTATTTTTAATCTGTTGGTATTGAATTAAATAAAAAAATCTCCACGAGGGAGATTTTAAATTTTGTATGTTTTGAGTGACTAAATTGCCGCTAAAAGCGATGAGATTTTCGCTTTTAATTCAGCTCCACGCAAATCTTTTGCAACGATAGTTCCTTTAGCATCTAAAATATAAGTAGAAGGAATTGCATTTACACCGTATGTTATTGCAATTGGATCTTGAAAATCTTTTAAATTAGAAACTTGATTCCAAGTCAATTTATCTTTTGCAATAGCTTCTTTCCATTTATTGGCATCTTTATCTAAAGATATACTGATAATGTTCAAACCTTTTGCATGAAACTCATTATAAATAGCTACAACATTAGGATTTTCTGCACGACATGGATTACACCAAGATGCCCAGAAATCGATAATAGTTACTTTTCCCAAAGATTCTTTTAATGAAATTGATTTTCCATCAGGATTTGGAGCAGAAAAATCAGGTGCAATAGTTCCAACTTCCGCAGCAGCTGCAACTGGTTTTGCTATTTTGTCCAATTTAGATTGGATAGATTTTCCTGGTTTGTATTTTTTTAATTCAGGAC
>CANFVB010000221.1 GCA_947450355.1 Bacteroidota bacterium | reverse complement strand
TCCAAAAACCAGTTAAGAATTCTAACATCCATGAATTAATTATTTACTCTGGTTAATTGAATTAATCAATATTGGGTTTTTATGCGTTTGCTCTTCAAGCAAATCTACTTTTATCAAATACAGATTCTAAGTTTTCTGGATAAGCAAATGAAAAATAGAGAGAAAATTAAACGACATTTTGATAATTAAATTCATTATAAACAGCGAAAATGAATTTAATTAAGTTTTGACAATCTTGATTCATTACTAAACTAATTTAGATCTAGAAAGAAGCTGAGATTATTATTCGTATTTTTATAGAAATAATCAAACATGAAAATTTTACTCACTGGCGCCAATGGTTACGTTGGAAAAAGGTTGTTACCTGAACTACTTCAATTAAACCACGAAGTCATTTGTTGTGTTCGTGATAAAAACCGACTTGGATTAGATGCTGCCACGCTTTCAAAAGTTACAATTTGGGAAATTGATTTTTTAAACGACCCAAATTACGATTCTATTCCAAAAGATATTGATGTTGCTTTCTACCTAATCCATTCTATGACAACTTCAACGGATGAATTTGATGTTTTGGAAGCCAATTCAGCCCTTCATTTTAATAGTTATATGAATAAAATTGGAGTGATTCAAGTGGTTTATTTGAGCGGAATTATTAACGATTCCAATTTGTCAAAACATTTACAATCCCGAAGCGATGTAGAAGATATTTTGTATAAAGGAAACTTTCAATTGACCGTTTTACGAGCTGGAATAATTGTGGGTTCGGGAAGTTCGTCTTTTGAAATTATACGTGATTTATGTGAAAAACTACCCGTAATGATTACCCCAAAATGGGTTTTAACGAAATCGCAACCCATTGCTATTCGGGATGTAATGAAATATTTGATTGGGGTAATGCACCGTGAAGAATGTTACAACAACTCCTTTGATATTGGAGGTCCAAACATTATTACATACAAACAAATGATGTTGTTGTATGCCAAAACGAGGAAGATAAAATTATGGATTTATGTAGTGCCAGTTATGACTCCCAGATTTTCATCGTATTGGTTGTATTTCGTAACATCAACTTCTTATAAATTGGCAACAAATTTAGTTGGAAGTATGAAAATGGAAGTAGTTTGTAGGGACAATCGGCTTCAGAAAATATTGAAAATAAAACCGATTTCGTATGTAGATGCGATAAAATTGGCTTTTATAAAAATAGAACAAAATTTGGTGATTTCAAGTTGGAAAGACAGCTTGTCAAGTAGCAGAAAAACTGGTGATTTAAACGGATATATTCAAGTGCCAACTTTTGGATGTTTGAAAGATGTCAAAAGCTTAAAAATAGAAAACACAGAACAAATATTAGACAATATATTCTCTATTGGAGGTCAAAAAGGATATTATTATGGAAATTGGCTCTGGCGTTTGAGAGGAAATGTTGACAAACTTTTTGGAGGCGTGGGATTGCGGCGGGGCAGAACGAACCCTCTCGTATTACACTCGGGTGATTCTTTAGATTTTTGGCGCGTTTTGTTGGCGAACAGAGATGAAAAAAGGCTTTTACTTTTTGCAGAAATGAAATTGCCTGGCGAGGCGTGGCTTGAATTTCGAATTGACGAAAATAATGTTTTACACCAAATTGCCACTTTTCGTCCCCGAGGTTTAATGGGAAGATTGTACTGGTATAGCATCGTTCCGTTTCATTATTTCATTTTTGGAGGTATGATTCGGAACATAGCAAAATCGAAATAAGACCACTTCAACAATCTTTGTCAAAGTTATATTCATCAAGTAAAAAACTTTGACAAAGATATTTAATATCAAAATTAAATCCTTTCAACAACCTTTGTCAAAGTTATATTCATCAAGTAAATAACTTTGACAAAGATATTTAATATCAAAATAAATCCTTTCAACAACCTTTGTCAAAGTTATATTCACTAAGAAAAAACTTTGACAAAGGTAAATAAAAGCAATTTGCGACCCGAAACAAAAAGCCGAACATACTAAGTAATTTACGGTAATCATTTATAATTTATAATTTATAATTCTTACCCAAATTCCTTATTAAAATCTGCGACCCGAGACAAAGGTCGAACAGACGAAGTAATCTAAGGCAAAAAACCTACTCTTCTCTTGGCAAGAAAATTTCCGCCATCATACAACGAGCACTTCCACCACCACAAGCTTCAATGGTGTCAAGGCTTGAACTCAAAATAGTGACATGCTCTTCCAATTGTGCGACTTGTTTTTTAGTCAAACTTTTATGTGCCGATGTGCTCATTACCAAATATCTTCGGTCATTGGCACCTTTTACTTCGAGCATATTTCCTGCGAAATTATTGACTTGGTCTTCCGTAATTAAAATCACTTCTTTTTCATCGCCCTTAAGGCTGTCCAAAACCATTTTTCGCTCTTTTTTGTCATCGATTGAATCGGCGCAAATTACAGCGTAGGTTTCGCCTAAACACATCATCACATTGGTATGGTAAATTAATTTTCGTTCGCCATTTACGGTTTGAAAGGCTTCAAAAATAATTGGATTTAAATCGAAATCTTCGCAAAATTCAATGAATAATTCCTCGTCAGCCCTTGGAGACAAAGCGCAATAAGCTTTTCCATTAGCTCTATCAAGAAGAATACTTCCGGTGCCTTCAAGGTAATAACCATCTTCTTCAGCAGAAGTATAATCGACAATATTTTCGATAACGAATCCTTTTTCTTCTAAAATATCCAATAGTTCTTCCCTACGTTCTTGACGACGATTTTCCGCAAACATAGGAAATAAAGCTACATCGCCATTTTCGTGAAATGAAATCCAATTGTTCGGAAAAATACTGTCTGGGGTATCTGGATTTAAAGTGTCTTCAACAACAATTACATCTACGCCAACAGCGGTTAATTTAGAGACAAACGTATCGAATTCTTGCTGCGCCTTAGCATTTACAGTTTCTGGCAATAAACCATCAATCACTTTTTGGTAATAATTATTAACGGCAGTTTGCTCGTTCATTCGAAACGCAACTGGGCGAATCATTAAAATGGAATTG
>CANFVB010000220.1 GCA_947450355.1 Bacteroidota bacterium | reverse complement strand
TTTAATAATGTTGCAGTTGACGGGGTTCAGTTGCCATTAATAGTGACTGAAAATAGTGCATTGAAATATAAAATTTATCCAAATCCATTTTTGGATGTAATTAATATTTCAGGAATTAACGATGCTGCAACCTATTCTATTTATACAATTGAAGGAAAATTGATTAAAAACCAAAGGGTACAAAATTCTCAAATTAATTTAGGGGAGTTGTCAAAAGGGGTTTATTTACTTCAGTTGTCATCCGATGGAAAAAAAGAAACACATAAAATAATTAAACAGTAAACGCCATTTATATTTATTAAAACGGGGGATTCATTACTGTTTTCCCCGTTTTTATTTATATATTTCTATGGATTGTTCCCAAGGTTTTATTTCAATTCCAAAAACGGTTTTAATCTTAGTTTTATCTAAAACGCTATATTTTGGTCTTTCTGCAGGTGTTGGAAATTGTGTTGTTGGAATGGGTGTTACATCAATTTTGACTTGATTAATTTCAAATATTTTCTTTGCAAAATCAAACCAGCTGCATTGCCCTTCATTGCTAAAATTGTAAATGCCATAGTGTTCAGTGTTCAGTTTTGAGTGTTCAGTTATAATCGTTACTAAACATTCAGCTAAATCAACTGCGTTTGTGGGTGTTCCGATTTGGTCTGAAACCACAGATAAACTGGCTCTTTCGGAAGCCAATCGCAACATTGTTTTCATAAAGTTATTGCCAAATTGCGAATAAACCCAAGACGTTCTGATAATAAAATAAGCGTCAAATACTTCTTGAATTGCTATTTCACCCTCTAATTTTGTTTGTCCGTAAACTCCTTTCGGATTGGGTAAATCTGTTTCATTGTAAGGCGAATTTTTTGAACCATCAAAAACAAAATCTGTAGAAATATGAATTAATTTTGCATTGAAATTTTTACAAGCTTCTGCTAAATTTTTTGCTCCTATACAATTTATTAAATGAGCTTGCTCTGGCTCTGATTCTGCTTTATCAACGGCAGTATAAGCAGCGGCATTAATACAAAAATCAGGTTTTTCTTTATTAAAAATGAATTCACAATTTTCTTTATTGGTAATGTCTAAATCAGAAGAAGAACAGAAAACGAAATGAATATTAGGATAATTTCCAGCAACAAATTGAATGGCTTGACCTAATTGTCCGTTGGCGCCAGTTACTAAAACTACCATACTTTTTTAGCTTTTTCTATTGTTGGTAAAATCAAATCTTTCTCTGAAATTATTAGATTTTCAGTTGGGAATTGCCAATCGATATTTACAGATTTATCATTATAAATAATTCCGCCTTCGCTTTCTTTATTATAAAAATTATCACATTTATAGAAAAAAGTTGCGGTATCGCTCAACACTAAAAATCCGTGTGCAAAACCTCTTGGAACGAAAAATTGAGTTTGATTTTCTCCCGTAAGTAAAACAGAAACATATTCACCAAACGTCTTAGAATCAGGTCTAATATCCACCACAACGTCTAAAACTTCGCCTTGCAAAACCCGAACTAATTTGGCTTGAGCGTGTTCGCCAGTTTGATAATGTAATCCACGCAAAACTCCTTTTGAAGAAAAAGATTGATTGTCTTGAACAAAATGAACCGATTTTCCAGTTCCTTTTTGAAATGTGTTTTCATTAAAACTTTCCATAAAATAACCTCTTTCGTCCTTGATTATTTTTGGTTCAATAATAAAACAGCCTTCTAATTTTGTAGGTATAAAATTCATTTTTATAAAATATCTAACAAGTGCGTTCCGTAACCACTTTTTAATAAAGGTTGTGCCAACGCTTTTAATTGTTCTGCGTCAATAAAGCCCATTTTATAGGCTGCTTCTTCAATAGAACCAATTTTTAAACCTTGACGTTCTTCAATAACTTGCACAAATTGAGAGGCTTGCATCAATGAATTAAACGTTCCGGTATCAAACCAAGCGGTTCCTCTGTCAAGAATACTGACTTTTAATTTTCCTCTCCTAAGGTATTCTCTATTTACGTCTGTAATTTCAATTTCACCACGGTGACTTGGTTTTATATTCGCTGCAATTTCAACCACATCATTGTCATAAAAATAAATCCCTGGAACAGCAAAGTTCGATTTTGGATGTTCTGGTTTTTCTTCAATTGAAAGTACATTTCCTTCAGAATCAAAATCTACAACTCCGTATCGTTCTGGATCATTCACGTGATAGGCATAAATAATTCCCCCATCAGGATTATTATTTGCTTGAAGCAAATCGGATAATCCAGTTCCATAAAAAATATTATCTCCTAAAACCAAAGCCACTTTATCGTTTCCGATGAATTCTTTTCCAATAATAAATGCTTCTGCCAAACCATTTGGATGTTCTTGAACAGAATATTCAAATCGACAACCCAATCGAGACCCGTCGCCTAATAATTGTCTGAATAAAGGCAAATCGTGAGGCGTAGAAATTATTAAAATTTCTCTAATTCCCGACCAAAGCAGCGATGAAAGTGGGTAATAAATCATCGGTTTGTCATAAATCGGCATCAATTGTTTACTCACCGCAAGCGTTAACGGATGTAATCTTGTTCCCGAACCTCCGGCTAATATAATTCCTTTCATAGTTTAATTTTTTAATTATGCTTTGTTTTGCAGTGCTTTTAACGATTGTTTTTTATAAAATTTTGAAAATAGATTTATAAAAATAAATCCGAAAATAAAGAAGATAGGCAATACAAATTTTAATTTTCCATTTGTTGCGTTCTCATTTTTAATATTAATAACGCTACTTATTTTTTTAATAAATTTATCTAAACTCGTTAACTCCATTCTTTGATTTCCTAATTCAAATAATAAATTTTCTTTTGTTTTTATTATTTCATTCAATTGAGTATTTTCATTATAATAAACTAATTTTTCGCTTTTTTGATTTGTTTTTGTAGAGGAAGAAAATTCATTTAAAAGACCATTAATTTGGTTTATTATTTCCTCGTTTTTTACCATTTTGATGGTAATGTTTTGAATCTGAATTTTTCTTAAAGTTTCGAAATACTCATTTTGATTTAGATAATTTAAAATTGGAACAATCATTTTATTATCC
>CANFVB010000219.1 GCA_947450355.1 Bacteroidota bacterium | reverse complement strand
GTGGAATTTGCTAAATGAAAAAACGGGTTGCTTGATTGCATATCCTTTTAGTTGCGGATTGAATTTGAAATCGGTTACTTTATTGTGTCCCAACATTACTTTTGTGGCATAATTTACATACGGTTCGCCGTATGCTTTTGCAATAAAAGGAACCGTTCTTGAGGCCCTCGGATTGGCTTCGATGATATAAACCACTTCGTCTTTGATGGCAAATTGGATATTGATTAAACCAACAGTTCGCAACGCCAATGCAATTTTCTTGGTATGTTCTTTTATTTGAGTCATTACCAATTCCCCTAAATTAAATGGCGGTAAAGTTGCGTTACTATCGCCTGAATGCACTCCGCAAGGTTCAATGTGCTCCATTATTCCGATGATGTACACATTTTCACCATCGCAAATGGCATCGGCTTCGGCCTCAATTGCACCGTCAAGATAATGATCTAAAAGTAATTTATTTCCAGGAATCGATTTTAATAAATCAATTACGTGTTCTTCTAATTCTTGTTTGTTGATTACGATTTTCATTCCTTGACCACCCAAAACATAGGAAGGACGAATCAATAATGGGAAATCCAATGTATCTGCCAATGCAGAGGCTTCATCGGCTGTTTCTGCAATTCCAAATTGAGGAAATGGAATTTTTAACTCTGTTAGTAGTTCAGAAAAACGACCTCTGTCTTCGGCTAAATCTAATGCGTCAAAGGAAGTTCCAATAATTTTTATGCCGTGTTTAGAAAGTTTCTCGGCCAATTTTAATGCAGTTTGACCACCCAATTGAACAATTACACCTTCTGGTTTTTCGTGACGAATAATATCGTAAATATGTTCCCAAAATACAGGTTCAAAATACAATTTATCGGCAGTATCAAAATCAGTTGAAACGGTTTCGGGATTACAATTAATCATAATAGTTTCATAGCCACATTCTGCCGCAGCCAATACGCCGTGAACGCAAGAATAGTCAAATTCAATTCCTTGTCCGATTCTGTTTGGTCCTGAACCTAAAACTACGACTTTCTTCTTGTTGGAAACAACACTTTCATTGTCCACATATTTTTCACCGTTTGCTTTTTCAATCTCAGCTTCAAAAGTCGAGTAGTAATATGGCGTTTTTGCTTTAAATTCGGCAGCGCAAGTATCAACTAATTTATAAACTCGTTTTACATTTTTCTCTTCCCGTAATTTATAAACCTGACTTTCTAAACAGCTCATCATATGAGCAATTTGACGGTCGGCAAAGCCTTTTTGTTTGGCTTCCAAAAGCAATTCTTTTGGTAAAGTATCAACTTTGAATTTCGATATTTCTTTTTCTAAAGTATATAATTCTTCATATTGTTTCAAAAACCACATATCAATTTTTGTGATTTCGTGAATTCTACTCAACGGAATTCCCATCGCAATAGCGTCATAAATCACAAAAACCCGATCCCAACTCGCAAAAGTCAGTTTCTCAATAATTTGTTCGTAGTTTTTATATCCTTTTCCATCGGCACCAAGCCCATTTCTTTTGATTTCTAATGATTGTGTTGCTTTGTGCAAGGCTTCCTGGAAAGAACGACCAATTCCCATTACTTCACCCACAGATTTCATTTGCAATCCTAAAGTTCTGTCGGCACCTTCAAATTTATCGAAGTTCCAACGGGGTATTTTTACGATTACATAATCCAAAGTAGGTTCAAATAAAGCAGAAGTTGATTTTGTAATTTGGTTTTGTAATTCATCTAAATGATACCCTAAAGCCAGTTTTGAAGCAATTTTAGCAATTGGATAACCTGTTGCTTTTGATGCTAATGCAGAAGAACGAGACACACGAGGATTGATTTCGATAGCTACAATATCTTCTTTTTCATCAGGGGAAACGGCAAATTGCACGTTACAACCACCCGCAAAATTCCCGATACTTCGCATCATCAAAATGGACATATCTCGCATTTTTTGGAACGTGGTATCCGATAAAGTCATTGCAGGCGCAACCGTTATACTATCACCAGTATGAATTCCCATTGGATCCATATTTTCAATAGAACAGATGATTACTACGTTATCATTTTTATCTCTTAAAAGTTCTAATTCATATTCTTTCCAACCAATTAAAGCCTTGTCAATCAAGACTTCGTGAATTGGAGAAGCTTCTAAACCTCGAGTTAATAATTCGTCAAAATCTTCTTTCGTATGTACAAAAGCAGCCCCAGTTCCACCTAAAGTAAATGAAGGACGAATTACTAATGGAAACCCGAATTCTTGTGCAATTTCTTTCCCTTTTAAGAATGAAGTTGCTGTTTTTGCAGGAGCTGTTGGAATATTAATTTTATGTAAAAGCTGTTTGAATTGCTCTCTATCTTCGGTAATATTGATTGCATTGATATCAACGCCAATTAATCGAACACCAAAATCTTCCCAAATTCCTTTTTCATCGGCTTCCAAGCATAAATTCAAAGCAGTTTGTCCGCCCATTGTTGGTAAAACAGCATCAATTTGAGGATGTGCTTTTAGGATTTCAATGATGGATTTTGTAGTTAATGGTTTCAAATAAATATGATCCGCCATAGAAGGATCGGTCATAATTGTTGCAGGATTTGAATTTATCAAAATCACTTCGATGCCTTCTTCACGAATGGAACGCGCTGCTTGAGAACCTGCATAATCAAATTCGCAGGCTTGCCCGATAACAATTGGTCCCGAACCTATTATTAAAACCGATTTTATTGAATTGTCTTTTGGCATTTGTAGTTAGTTTGTTGTGTTGTGTTGTTGTTATATTTTAGGTTTTGTTGTAATTGAAACCTTTAACGAGTTGATATTTACTTAAGAGATATAAAAAAAGGCGGTACTAATAACAGTAACGCCTTTATATATGTTTAAACAAACATTATTTTTTGTGTCTTGGTTCGCAAGAAACTGTCAATTTATGTCTTCCTTTAGCTCTTCTTCGAGCAAGGACTTTTCTTCCATTCGCAGAAGCCATTCTGTCCATAAATCCGTGCTTATTTCTTCTCTTTCTTTTCGATGGTTGAAACGTTCTTTTGCTCATTGTTTGTTATCTTTAAATCTTGAATTAAAATATCATT
>CANFVB010000218.1 GCA_947450355.1 Bacteroidota bacterium | reverse complement strand
TTTCCATTTCCACGCCCTTTCATTCCGTGACCTGAATTTCTATTCAAAATCACTTCAATTTCTGCTTTTTGGTTAATGTCTAAATTGAATTTTAATTCTAAACCGTTGTAGTTTCTTGTTTTATCAACCACTCCTTTTCCAAGATTGTATTTTTCTTTTGTAGTCAAAAAATGTATATAATCATTTGTTCCAACCGCATCAGCGTCATTAATTGGAATTTTGATAGCAGTTCCTTTTTCAGATTTCGCATCAATTTTTATTAGCAATCCACTTGTTGGCCCTGTTATGGAAGCAGTTCCATCAATAAAAGCAGTTCCAAAATAGGCTGCATCTTCCCTATCATTAGTATCTAAAGCTAAAAATCTGTTAGATTTTATTTTTAAGTCCAATACCCAATCTGAAAATTTATTGTGTCGAACTCTTCCTTCTAAAATTCCTTTAGAGTTGAATTTTGAATCAAAAATAGCTGCATTTCTAACGATAAATAAACTCTCAGTAATATCTACAACTGACTTGTTTTCAAATTCATAATTCACATTCATATAAGGAATTGAAATTCCGGAATCGTCCAAATACATTCTACCATTAATCTTTGGATCTGATAATGTTCCAGCAATATTAGTACTTCCTGAAGCAAAACCTTTAATATTTGTAATTATGTCGCCTCCTATTAATCCTAAAACTCCTAAATTAAACTTATTAAAACGTAAATCTAAATTTGTAGTTGTTTGCTCATTTTCGATAGTAAAATCACCTTTTGCATTGAAAGATTCTACATTTTCATTTTGAATTGAAGCATCTACATAAAACTTTTTCAAACTATCATCGCCTGAAACATCTAAATTTAATTTACCCAAAACTACTTTGTTAATACTTAAACTATCAATAAATATAGCCGCTGTAGGTTGATAAATTTTATTTTCTTGTTTTAAATTGACACTTCCATTCAAAACTCCATTAAACATGAAATGAGGAATATCGGGTGTTAATTTATTGATATCAATATTGGCGAAACTTAAATTTAAATCTTTTGTATCAGTATCTTTTAAAAAACCTTTTAGATTAATTTTTTGATTTTCGTGTGATAAAACAATATCGTCAATTGAAAAATTCTTTAACTTTTTATCAAATATAATTTTGTTTTGGTTGTTCTCATTTTCATTTAAAAACCACAAATAATCTTTAAATTTTATCTCTGATTTTTGAATCCCAACAACATTATTATTTTGTTTATCAATCGTATGAAAAAGGTTTAATTTGTAATAATCATCGGCTTTATTACCACCTTTAAATTCTGTTCGTATGTGTAAAGTATCTTTTTGAGTTACATTTATCAAACTAAAATCGGAAATCTTGTAACTCTTAGTTTTAATGCTGTCCATTGCAATATAAGCGTTATATAAAGGGTTTTTATTGTCAACTCGGATATTTATCTTGTCGAAATAATTCTCAAATGCGGCAATTTGTGGAGAATTAAAATTGAATTTAAAATCGTTATTATCGGAATTTATCGAGCCTTGAAGAACCGTATTTGGGGCAACCGAAATCCCAGGATAGAAAACCTCAATAATCTTATTGTAAACAGAAAAATCAAATTTCAAAAACTGACCTTTTATAACTTTGTTCGGAGAATAATTGGCATAAAGGCTTCCTAATGAATTTTCAATCATCTTTTGAAGTTGACCAATTTGGAACTTCCCAACCACTTTTCCTTGAACAATATCTGGAGAATTGATAGAAATTGTTCTAATATTATTTTCATCAAAACTCGATATCAAATCAAAATCATCAAAGTAATACGTGTCTTTTACATTTTGGTACGAAGTGTTTTTGATATTTACAGCTCCTTTTAGATTGTCTAAATTGGTACCCGTAACTTTCATATCAATAACTCCCTTGAAAACTGAAATAGAATCTGATTTTACAAAATTCAACTTTGCTAAATTAGCATAATCAATTTTTGCATTGAAATTATAATTGATGTCTTTCTTTTCTAAATTTACTAAACCATCAAAATCCATAAATAAATTAGGATCATTTACATAAATTTTCCCTTTAAATATCGGCTTTTTGAAATTTCCATTGACAACAATATTCGTATAATTGTAACCTTTATAATTAATTTTATAAACATCCCCAGAAAATGAAGTGTTCAAATTAGCAACTTTAAAACCACGACCATCAACGTCTAAATTCAAAGTTACCATTCCCAAATCTTTCTTTGAAAGGAATTTTCCAATCTTAAATTGCTCTAAAATAACATTTCCAGAATAAGATGAATTATCAATATCATCGATATTTGTCATCTTCAATTTAGACTGAATATTTCCCAAAGCAGTGGTCATATAAAAATCTGCATCGATAGTAGAAGTCGTAATTTCAGTTTTACCTCTCAAATTAAACTGCCCTAATTTACTAAGCGAACTCGGTAATTTTTTGCCTAAAATGTTAGGTAATAATGTTGTTAAATTTTTATAATTGGAAGAAATACTATTAAAATTTCCTTTCATATAAAATTCTTGCTGTTTATTTCCAAATAGGTTTCTGAAATTGACATTTCCAATAATCTGAGTATTTTTTCCATCTACCAATTTCAATTTTGACGCATACAAATCGTTCAAAGTTCCTCTGATAATTGACGATAATTTGAATTGTTGGTTTTTCCCTAACTCGTTATAAAAAAGGCGAATGTCATTGGTAGCAAGTGACGCCGAATCCAATTGAACATCAAATTGAACCTTATTAACAAAATCAACAAAATCTTTTCTGTCATAATTCAGAATGGCATTTCCTTTCAGAAAAGACTCTTTGGTAAGAATATTGAATTTTTCTAATTTAATATGTTTTAAAGTATAAGTAAACTTTCCATCTAAATTTTCAACAAACAATCCACGATGGTCTAAAAAAGACATTTTCATGATGTTTGTGGTAACTTCAGGTCCAAATATTTTAAAATTACTCAATTCTATATTAAGTTTTTTGAAGTCTAAATCCTTGGGAACAGTATGATTTTCATCTGTTAAAATAAAAGTACTATTTGAAATATAAACATTCTTAGATTTCATCAAAAACTTCTTCGTTGATT
>CANFVB010000217.1 GCA_947450355.1 Bacteroidota bacterium | reverse complement strand
TTGTCGAATCAAAGGGATTATTTGGAGAAATTGAAGGGAATGTAATGCTTTATTGCAACCGTTAATTATATATTACATACATAAAATGCAGTTTAGTTTCAATTCAAAACGGGTTTTTTCGGTTTGTTTGATAACTATAATTGGAGTAACAAAAAAATGATTATTTTTTTTGTAAATTGCAGTAATATGTAGAAATTATTCGCAATAATCCAAACAAATACCAATTTTAACCAATGGCAATAAATAAAAAAATTAATGTACAAGGTCTTGAAGTAGTTTTATATCAAAACAACGAAGAAGATTACCTTTCTCTAACTGACATTGCTCGCTATAAAGATGCCTATAACACGGATGACATAATTAAAAACTGGCTAAGAAACAGAAATACATTAGAGTTGCTCGGTTTTTGGGAAATGATGTACAACCCAAATTTTAAACCCGTCGAATTCGACGGGTTTAGAAAACAAGCAGGGCTAAATAGTTTTGTGTTAACGCCTAAAAAATGGATAGAAACTACAAATGCCATTGGTATTGTTTCTAAATCGGGTAGATATGGTGGCACTTTTGCTCACAAAGACATTGCTTTTGAGTTTGCGTCTTGGATTTCAATTGAGTTTAAATTGTACATAATAAAAGAGTTTCAACGCCTTAAAACGGAAGAAAATAGTCGCCTTCAATTGGAGTGGAACTTGCAACGCACCATTTCAAAAATCAATTATCAAATTCATACCGATGCTATTAAGGACAACCTGATTCCAAAAGAAATTACCAAACAACAGGCAAGTTGGATATATGCCAACGAGGCGGATTTAATGAACGTAGCACTTTTCGGGGTAACCGCAAAAGACTGGCGCGATACAAATTCTGATAAAATTGGAAATATTCGAGACGATGCAAGTTTGGAACAATTGGTCGTATTGAGCAATCTCGAAAGTATCAATGCTTTGCTCATTCAACAAGGGCTGCCCCAAAATGAACGATTGATACAACTAAATAAAGTAGCTATTTCTCAAATGAAATCATTGGTAGAAAATAGTATATTGAAAAGATTGAAGTGAAAGAATTAGCAATTATTGCACGTCCAAATTTATTTTATGATTGGCTGAAAGACTAGAACAAATTATGTGGTCAACATAAAATTCCAAGATTGTAGAATCAACTGGAATATTTGGAGAAATTGAAGGGTATTTAAAAGCGACAAAATTTAAATTTTATTAAACCATAAAAGTAAATATCTTCTATTTTTTTGCTTTAAACTACTTTCTCTTTATATGATTACTACTTCTAAACAGAAAATGATAATTTTTGATTGAAGAAAAATATTTTTTTGTAATTTAGCTAAATGAAAGATAATAAAGAATTTGGTCTTGATTTTATAATTGATAAACTAACAAATTCTATTGAAAATGTAATTAGTGGTGATAGTTTTGCAACTGAAATTTCTTTAGTTACTGTTGGCGATTTAAAATTAATAAACGCAAAGAATTACTGGCTTTTTGATTGGAAAACCGAATTTAGACAGCCAGAAAGAGATGTTTATAAATTGACAATCACTAATAATTTAAATATTGTACAAGGATTAATAAGTTTAGAAGTTAAGTCTGATCATGTGTATATGCACTTGGTAGAAAGTGCTCCATTTAATAAAGGAATTTCAAAAGTATATTCTGGAGTTGCTGGTAATTTAGTTGCTTTTGCTTGTAAATTATCTTTTCAACGCGGTCACAAAGGGAATGTGTCATTTCTCTCAAAAACCCAATTAATTGAACATTACGAAAAAACGCTTGGCGCATTTCATTTTGGAGGTAGAATTATGATAATTGAGCCCCAATCAGCACTAAAGCTAATTAATAAATATTTTAAAAACTTATAAAATGAAAAATAAAGAAAAATTAATAGATATCGATTATATAGGAGGTGAGGGTTCATTGACTATTGAAGAAGAAAAAGCGCTAAGTGCTTTTTTTAAACAAAGAAAAATAGTTGTAAAAAAAACTAAGACAATCCCGCCTAAAAACATAAAAAACAAAAGCATTGCTAAATAGTTGTTTATAGGTGCAATATGATTTTTCAACCCAACCGCACAACAAAACAACACTATCCTTACCTTAAAATACTTTTGTACTGACTATAAAACCAAAAGATATATATCTTTTGGCTAAAAGAACTATATCTTTTGATTGAAAGATATGCATCTTTTTAGTAATTGATGTATATCTTTTATAAAATGTAACGGTACGAATTGATTTTTAAAGCCTGACTAACAGAAAAATTCCTGCTGCTAGAACAATTTATTTATCCTGCAATAATTTCAATAATTGTATTTGCTCTTTCAAAGCCTGAATAGTTTCTTCGTATTGTTGAACTAATTTTTCGGGGAAAAAAATATTATTATACCCATTATTCCCAGTTGAATTATTAATGTTAAATATTTTTGCGTCATCAAAACCTAATATTTCCATTGGGTCTATTTCAAAAATAGCCGAAATTTCATTTAACCTGTTTATCGTTAGTTGCGTTTCGCCCGTTTCTATTTTGCTGTATGCTCGTGTGGATAAATCAAGTTTTACAGCTACAGAATCTTGGGTTAAATTTTTCAACTCTCGAATTTGTTTAATCTTAAGGTGGGGTTTGTTTATCATCGTTTTTATGTATTAATAGTTCAAAAATAGAACTTTTAAATCTAATTAGGAAATTTTTAGCAAAGATTTTTGTTAAATTGTTAGATACTTTTGTTAAATCAATAAGATGATTGTATAAAAAATAAATAGAATGGAAGAAATTACATTGCCTTATGCTAACAATGCTCGGTTTAAAATTGGAGATTTAATACAACACTTCAAAGAAAGCAAAATTGAATATATGATTATAGGGTCAACTCAAGTAGTTTTAAATGTGCATCCAAAACCAAAATCACTCGATGTTTGGATAAGAAATCACGAAAATGCAAGAGCATATTCAAACACGTGTCAATCAGTTAGTAAGGTGATCACTCAACTTATAAAACACAAATCCTTTTCTTTAGGTTTAAGAAAATGTCCAAAAAGTAATAGACTGTGTAAAGCTCTGGTTTTCTGTGATAATAAAAAGTAACAC
>CANFVB010000216.1 GCA_947450355.1 Bacteroidota bacterium | reverse complement strand
TTTCTACCAATTTCATAATTGGCACAGGATTCATAAAGTGCATTCCTATAACTCTTTCAGGATGAGCAACAACAGAACCTATTTGCGTAATTGAAATAGAAGAAGTATTGGTTGCTAAAATCGTATTGTGAGAACAAACCTCATTCAGTTGTTTAAAAATATTTAGTTTTAATTCTACATTTTCAGTTGCAGCTTCAACCACTAAATCAACACCTACAACGCCATCTTTTATGTCGGTATAAGTGATAATATTGGAAATGGTTTTGAATTTATCATCTTCAGTAATTGTTCCCTTTGCAACCATTCTGTCTAAATTCGTAGCAATTGTAGCCATTCCTTTATCCAATGATTTTTCAGAAACATCAATTAATTTTACGGTAAATCCACTTTGAGCAAATGTATGAGCAATTCCGTTACCCATTGTTCCAGCTCCAATTACAGCTATTATTTTCATATATTATTTTTTAAAACAATCAATTATTTGATAAGCAACTCGCAAAGCATTTGTTCCTTGTTCCAAAGTAACGACAGGAGTTGTGTTATTATTTATGGCATCTGCAAAAGAATCTAATTCGTCTAAAATGGCGTTATTTTGTTCTACATCAGGATTTGCAAAATAAATTTGTTTTTTTACACCTTCTGCATTTTGCAAAATCATATCAAAATCGCCAGGAACTTCTGGCGCATCTTTCATTTTTACAACTTCACATTTTTTCTCAAGGAAATCAACAGAAATATAAGCATCTTTTTGAAAGAATCGAGATTTACGCATATTTTTCAATGAAATTCTGCTCGCCGTTAAATTGGCAACACATCCATTTTCGAATTCAATTCGAGCATTCGCAATATCTGGCGTATCACTAATTACAGAAACACCACTTGCATTTATAAGTTTAACTTTAGAAGGAACAACGCTCAAAATAGCATCAATATCGTGAATCATCAAATCTAAAACCACGGGAACATCAGTACCACGAGGATTAAATTCAGCCAATCTATGAGTTTCAATAAACATTGGATTTTCAATCATATCTTTTGTAGCGATAAATGCCGGATTGAATCTTTCAACGTGACCAACTTGCCCTTTTACTTTATATTCATTGGCTAAAGCAATAATTTCTTCTGCTTCAGCAACAGTATTTGAAATAGGTTTTTCAATAAAAACGTGTTTTCCAGATTTGATTGCCACTTTTGCACATTTGTAATGAGAAAGTGTAGGAGTTACAATGTCAATTACATCAACAGCGTGAATTAGTGTTGCAATAGTATGAAATTGTTTGTAACCAAATTCCTTCGCAATCTTAGCACCATTTTCCTGATTCTCATCATAAAAACCAACCAATTCGTACTTGTCTGATTGTTCTAATAATCGTAAATGTATTTTTCCAAGATGTCCAGCACCTAAAACGCCTACTTTTAACATATAAATGTATTTTCAACAAAAATAGCAATAAAATGATAATTATTTAAAGCATTTAAAATTTAAAATCCAACAATTAAATTTACATTTACTTTCATAAATTTACAAACTAAATAAAATATAGTTTTGAAAGACACTGCCAAACATCAAGGACTTAGAAATCAGCTCGTAAAACTTTTGCAAGAAAAAGGAATTATTGACAAAAACGTTCTAAATGCAATTAATAAAATTCCGCGCCATTTATTTTTAAATTCAAGTTTTGAAGACTATGCCTATCAAGATAAAGCTTTTCCAATTGGAGCTGGGCAAACTATTTCACAACCTTATACCGTTGCTTTTCAAAGTCAATTATTAGAAATAAAAAAAGACGATAAAATTTTGGAAATTGGAACAGGTTCGGGCTATCAAACCGCAGTTTTGTGTTTGATGGGAGCAAAAGTATTCAGTGTAGAACGACAAAATGAATTGTTCAAACAGACTTCCGCATTGTTGCCAAAATTAGGAATTCGTCCAAAACATCTTTCTTTTGGAGATGGCTATAAAGGTTTGCCAAATCACGCCCCTTTTGACAGTATTATCGTGACAGCAGGTGCTCCGACTATTCCAAAACCTTTAATGGCGCAATTAAAAATAGGAGGAAGATTGGTAATTCCTGTTGGAGATAAAAATCAAATAATGACGATGTTAATCAGAAAAAATGAAACCCAATTTGAAAAACACGAATTTGGTGATTTTAAATTCGTTCCTCTTTTAGAGGATAAAAACTAAAACAAAAACCCCGAATAATCGAGGTTTACTGTCCAATAATATTTAAATAACGCTCTAAACTTTCTTTTTCTATTTGCGCAATAAACATCAAAAAATCATCTTTGTTGTTTTTAGTTTGAGCAACTTCAAGAGCATTATAATATTGCATTCTATTTTCATAATCACCTTTTATATTGGCAATTACATAACCGTGTTGTAACAAAATAAGGTTCATTACTAAGCGAGAACTTCTTCCGTTTCCATCAATAAATGGATGAATAGTTACCAAACGTTCGTGTAGTTCGGCTGCCAAAATAACTGGATGAAGCCTTTTTTTATTGGTTTCATACCAAATGAAAAAATCTTCCATTTCCTTTGCAACCATAAAAGGTTGTGGCGGCAAATGAGAACTTCCCTTTATCATTACTTGAACTTTTCTATATTTTCCAGCATCATCAGGATTAATTCCTCTCAAAATTAAATTGTGAATACACAAAACTTCACGTTCATTCAACAGAATATTTCGCTTCATTAAATCTTTTATATAGGCAATAGCTTCTTGATGATTTATAGTTTCCAAATGCTCTCGCATACTTTTTCCCGAAATAGTAAGTCCTTCATTAATAACCAAATCAGTTTCCCGAAGCGTCATTGTATTTCCTTCAATTCTATTGCTCTCAAAAGTATATTCTAATTCTAATGCTTGTGCAATTTTATAACTATCTAATTTTCTAAAAGCATCTAGTTTCGTTTTCAGAGCATCAATTTCATCCAATATAATAGTTAAACTTTTTGAGATTTTTCTCTTTGCAATTCCATAAGTATTTTCGACTTCTTCTTTAACTAAATTCATCGCTTTTATAGCAAATTCATCACTTCCAATTTCATAAAGAATTTTTTCTTTAAGCCAAGCAACCATTAAAGTTTCTAAATCGAT
>CANFVB010000215.1 GCA_947450355.1 Bacteroidota bacterium | reverse complement strand
TAGCACGATTCACTTCCTTACACTCCCAATGTCAGCTTTGAGTACGTTTGTTCGGCTATTTTCCTATTTTTTTTCGTAATCCAAATAAATAAAATGTGATTATCGAAAATAAAAAACCAATTAATATGATGATATAGTTCATTGGTTTTCCGATGGTTAATGACATCCGAATTAAAATGGTTGTGATGATAAAACTGGCATTTCTGAAAATGGTGAAAAACGAAAAGTGATAGGTAAATGATATTATCAATAGCAAAACATCCACAAAAATCATAATGGAGAAAAAATCGGAATAGAAAACAGCGTTGGAATTAGGGAAAATTTTATCGGTTTGCAAAGCAATTAGCATTTCAATAATCCATTTATAAAAGCTACTGATACTTAATAATAGTAAGATTACAATCATTCCTAACGAGACCATTTTTTTAATATTTATAAAATTATTGAGCTCATTTACGGTATCTGATTTGCCATTGTTTTGATAAATTTTGTAGTATAAAATCGTTAAACTAAGCATGACCAGTGCGGCGCACAAATCGTACATTAAACTTATAAAATCGGGATTGAAGATGTTAATGAAATTTTTTAAATCGAGTTCGGCTATGTCGTGAAAGAAACTCCGTAGGGTAATTAAGGTAATTACTTCAAATTGTTTTCCTACAAATTCAGAAATTGATTTGGGAATAATTATGACTAAAAGAAAAACTTCATATAGCAAAATGAAACTAAAAGGGGTGTAAATTGCTTTTAGATAACTGTGCTGAAAATTTTCAAAAAATAAAAAATTGTTGCCTAAAAATATAAGTGCTAAATGCAACAAAAATGAAAAAACAGCTACGCGAAGAATTATTAATTCTATTTTGCGTACGTTTATTGAACTGAAGTAAGTGTCGAAGTAATTGCCTGAACGAGCTAAAATGGTATTCATAAATTCTAATAGTTTATTGATTATTATAATCTTTGAATTTGTGGCGTTGAAACTAATTTTGTGGGATCAGTTTTGAATGTTTAACCTTACAAATATAATTAAATAAATTTTATTTTTGAACTATAACAATTGTTAATATGCTGATTAAGAATTAATTTGGTGCTGTATTTTGAATTTTTTAAATGGTTTTAAAATCCAAAAAAGTTGTTGTTTAATTCGGGTTTGCGCGAAGGATGGAAGTGGAAATCCCACGCTTTTGGGCGTGGATTGAAACGCACAGCCTGACCGAGTTTAGAAAAGATTGCTTCGTAACCAGAAATTATCCAAACGAGGGCGCGCCCAAAGAAAAATTAGTATAAAAAAAATCCGCTTTGCTTTCACAAAACGGATTGCTATTGAACATTATTTCGAGAATTATAAGTGAATTACTTCGCCATAAGCGTCTGCTACGGCTTCCATAACTGCTTCGCTCATAGTTGGGTGCGGGTGAATAGATTTTAGGATTTCGTGTCCTGTGGTTTCCAATTTACGGGCTACAACTGCTTCGGCAATCATATCGGTAACGCCTGCGCCAATCATGTGGCAGCCTAACCATTCGCCATATTTGGCATCGAAAATTACTTTTACAAATCCGTCTGGGGTTCCAGAAGCTTTTGCTTTTCCGGATGCGGTGAATGGGAATTTACCAACTTTCAATTCGTATCCTTTTTCGATTGCTTGTTTTTCGGTTAATCCTACGGAAGCAATTTCTGGTGTCGCATAAGTACAACCTGGAATATTTCCGTAATCGATTGGATCGACGTGCAATCCTGCGATTTTTTCTACGCAAGTAATTCCTTCGGCAGATGCAACGTGCGCCAATGCTGGGCCTGGAACGACATCGCCAATAGCGTAATAGCCAGGAATGTTTGTTTGGTAGAAATCGTTTACCAAAATTTTATCTCTGTCGGTTGCAATTCCAACTTCTTCTAATCCAATGTTTTCAAGGTTGGTTTTGATTCCCACAGCTGAAAGTAAGATGTCGGCTTCAAGAATTTCTTCTCCTTTTGCAGTTTTTACATACGCTTTTACGCCAGCTCCTGAAGTGTCAATTCTTTCTACAGAGGAATTGGTCATAATTTTTACGCCCGCTTTTTTCATCGAACGTTCCATTTGTTTAGAAATGTCTTCGTCTTCTAAAGGAACAATATTTGGAAGGAATTCAACGATGGTTACATCAGTTCCCATTGCGTTATAAAAGTGTGCAAATTCAACTCCAATAGCTCCAGAACCTACCACAATCATTGATTTTGGTTGTTTTTCTAATGTCATTGCAAGTCGGTATCCAATTACTTTTATACCGTCTTGTGGCAAGTTTGGCAATTCGCGAGAGCGCGCTCCTGTTGCAATAATGATATGATCGGCATCATAATCGGTAACTTTTCCATCTGCAGCGGTAACGGCTACTTTTTTTCCAGGTTTCATTTTACCAAAACCATCAATCACATCGATTTTGTTTTTTTTCATTAGGAATTGAACGCCTTTGCTCATTCCGTCAGCAATTCCTCGGCTACGTCCTACAACTGCGGTGAAATCTTTATCAAATGATGAAACAGTCAAACCATAATCGGAAGCGTGCTTCAGGTAATCAAAAACTTGTGCCGATTTTAGTAATGCTTTCGTTGGAATACAACCCCAATTTAAACATACACCGCCTAAGTTTTCTTTTTCGATAACGGCTACTTTGAACCCTAATTGTGAGGCTCTAATTGCGGTTACATATCCACCAGGACCACTTCCTAAAACTATAATATCGTATTTCATTTTTTCCTTGTTTATTTTATTTTGGTAAAAATGCAGTCGCAAAAGCTCGTGTCATTTTTCCTTGTTTATTTTATTATTGTAAAAATGCAATCGCAAAAGCTCGTGTCATTTTTTCTTATTTATTTTTTTAGTTGTAAAAATGCAGTCGCAAAAGCTCGTGTCATTTTTCCTTGTTTATTTTATTATGGTAAAAATGCAGTCGCAAAAGCTCGTGGCATTTTCGTATATTTTCTGTGATAAAATTCTGATGCGAATTTAAGAATTATTTTTTATTTGATAATAGCAAAAGTACAATTAGTTGTTGATTATTGTACAAATCAAAATTTAAGCATTTAATATAAACTGAGAATCGTATAAATTCTTGTAAAATCCTGTTTTT
>CANFVB010000214.1 GCA_947450355.1 Bacteroidota bacterium | reverse complement strand
TATCAATTCCATTCAGATGAAAATCCAAGATTACAACATCTGGATTGTTTGATAAATTAGCAATACAAAGTTCTCCGGTTGCAAATGTTTCTATTTCAAAATCGGATTGACTTAGAAAATCAATTTCTAATGATTTTAGAAAAAGGGCATCATCATCTACTAAAAATAGTCTGATTTTTTTGGCTGTTTTTTCCATTATAATTTAGTATTTATATTTTTAAGTTCTTGTTGCAATTCATTACAAGCCACTTCACAACCAATTTCAAGATGTTGAATTAGCATTCCTAAATTCTCGTCATTTTCTTTGTTTGATGCGTATTCCTGAATCTTTTTAGCTAAATTTTCATATTTAGAATCTATTCCCATAATTGAAAAAGAAGGAATCATTTTATGAGCTGAAGCGTGTAATTTTTCCCAATCCAAATCTTTATAACCCTCTTTCATTGTATGAATTAATTGAGGTGTTTGCTCTAAATAAATGGAAATCATTTCCGACATTAATTTTGGATTCGATTTTGTGCGTTCCATCAAATAGCTTAAATCTACATTTGCAGAAGAAGAATTTGAAGCATAAGAATTCGTTTCCTCACTCATCGGTTTTTGAATTAAAGCAATCATTTTTCTGAATAATTTCCCTTCATCAATAGGTTTAGAAATGTAATCGTTCATTCCAAATTCTAAACATTTTTCAGCATCAATTGTCGTTACATCCGCGGTTAATGCAATTATTGGAATTGTTAATTTTAACTTGTTTCTGATGTATTCCGTCGCTTCAAAACCATTCATTTCTGGCATTTGTAAATCCATTAGAATGATATCGAAATTTTTATTTTCTAATCTTTCAATTGCTAATTTTCCATTGGCTGCAATTTCACATTCAAATCCAAAATCATCTAATAAAGTTCTAATTAACAATTGATTGAGTTCTAAATCTTCTACAACTAAAACTTTAATGTCTTTCAATTCATTATCAACTTCTAAAATTTCACTTTCAAGAAGTAACGTTTCATTTGTTTTTTTAAAGGGTAAAATAAAACTAAATGTAGAACCAACATCAACGGTGCTTTCTACATTTAAGGTTCCGCCTTGAGGTTCCACCAATTGTTTTACAATAGCAAGTCCTAATCCAGTTCCACCAAAAATTCTTGAGGTTGAACTATTTGCTTGTTGGAAATTTTCAAACAATCCTTCAATTTTTTCACTGCTAATACCAATTCCAGTATCTTTTACAGAAAACTGAATGAATACATTATTTTCGTCTTCTTTTAATAAATTAATACTTACCGTAATCTGACCAATTGATGTGAATTTAATTGCATTACTAACCAAATTCAATATAATTTGATTCAATCGAACGGGATCGCCAGCCAAAACTTCTGGAATATTTTTATCAAATTCTAATACTAATTTTAAATTCTTCTCATTAATTTTTGTTTCAAATAAATGCAGCATCAACGAAATTGATAAATTTAATTTGAACGGAATTTGTTCAAATATCATCTTTCCAGAATCTACTTTTGCTAAATCCAAAATGTCATTTATCAAAACAATTAAAGCATCGCCACTAATTTTTATGGCTGTCAAATATTCTTTCTGTTTTGCAGTAAGTCCAGTTTTCAGAATAACCTTTGTAAATCCAATAATTGCATTCATAGGAGTTCGAATTTCGTGACTCATGTTTGACAAAAACTGTTGTTTTGATTTAACAGCTTCTCTTGCAATTAATGTTGCGTTTTCAGCTTTTGTTTGAGCGTCTTCCGCAATTGCAGTTGCTTTTTCTGCAGAAATCTTAGCTTCAATTAATTCATTTTCAATACGTTTTTGTTCCGCAATATCACGAGCTACAATTACAACACCCAATACATTTCCAACATCATCCTTATAAACCGAACCATTAAATAATACATCTGTAAGTTTTCCATCTTTATTTTGAAGCGTTAACGGGGAATCGGCAACAGAACCTTTTTCAAAAACTTCTTGATATACTTCTCGTGCTTTTTGTTGATCCGTAAAATAATCGAAAAAATCAGATCCAATCAATATTTTACGTTCAATGCCCGTAACTCTCACAGTTGCTTCGTTCATATCCGTAATCTTCCCTTCTGTATTTATCGTTACCAATGGATCCCGACTTGCTTCAATTAAACTCAACGAATATTGAGAGGCCTGTTTTAGGGAATTACTGTAAGCTTCTAGTGCTTTATTTTCAATTTTACGTTTTTCTTTTTCTTTATTTTGAAAATCAAGTTCTTTATCGGCAACAACTAATTCTGCGGCACGATCTTGTTTTTCACCAGTTTGAAATAAAAGTTCCTTATTTGCAATTACTAATTCTGCGGCACGATCTTGCTTTTCGCCAGTTTGGAATAAAAGTTCTTTATTCGCAATTACCAATTCAGCAGCACGTTTTTCTTTTTCATCATTTTGAAATGCCAATTCTTTATTTGCGATAATTAACTCAGCGGCACGCTTTTCTTTTACCGTATTTTGGTATTCTAATTCTTCATTGGCAATCAATAATTCATTGGCACGCTTCTCTTTTTCATCATTTTGAAATGCCAATTCTTCATTTGCAATCAATAATTCATTGGCACGTTTCTCTTTTTCGTCATTTTGATATTCTAATTCTTTATTTGCAATTACTAATTCGGCAGCACGCTTTTCTTTTTCATCATTTTGATATGCCAATTCTTTATTTGCAATTACTAATTCAGCTGCACGTTTCTCTTTTTCATCATTTTGATACGCTAATTCTTCATTGGCAATCAACAACTCATTGGCTCGCTTTTCTTTTTCATTATTTTGGAATGCCAATTCTTCATTGGCAATAAATAACTCATTGGCTCGCTTCTCTTTTTCATTATTTTGATACTCTAATTCTTTATTTGCAATTGCCAACTCAGCAGCTCTTTTTTCTTTTTCATCATTTTGATACGCCAATTCTTTATTCGCAATTCTTATATCTAATGCCCATTTTTGTTCAGCAATATCCCGAGCTACAATCACAACACCCAAAACATTTCCAATATCATCTTTATAAACCGAACCATTAAATAATACATCCGTAAGTTTTCCGTCCTTGTGTCGAAGCGTTAAAGGGGAATCGGCAACTGAACCTTTTTCAAAAACTTCTTGATAAACCTCTCTTGC
>CANFVB010000213.1 GCA_947450355.1 Bacteroidota bacterium | reverse complement strand
TTGACTGAAAAAGATATTAATAGCATTAAAGAAGCATTAGAATTACTTCAGGACATTGGTAGTTCCAGAGTAAGTGATAGTTTTAGTTATGCATTAGACAAGATTTTAGTGTCCTATAAAGAAGAATTTCCAGAAGGTAATTCCAAACGGAAGATTATTGAAACAGAATCGATTTCGGGCGCAAGAGGATTTGAACACTTTGATACTTTGTTTAAAGCGTGTAAAAACAAGACGCCCATTTCTCTTACGCATTATTCCTATCAAAAAAGAAGGTTCAAAGCAGTTATAATTCACCCTGTATTAATCAAAGAATTTGATAACTTTTGGTATTTATTAGGGTATTCCGAAAGTCATAAAACACTACGAACATTTGGTTTTGATAGAATTTATGACCCGATGTTACTCAATAGAAAATTCATCCCAACTCCACAAGAAATCGTAAGCAACTATTATAAAGATATTTATGGGGTTTATCCATTTAAAAACCAACCCAAACAAGAAATCGTATTTTTTGCTAACCCAATAATTTCTAACTATTTTGAGGCCTATCCAATTCATGAAAGTCAAGTGTGCGAAAAAACAGATTATGGTTATGTATTTACACTTCAATTAATCCCATCAATGGAATTTATAAAATTACTGCGCTCTTATGGGTCAGAACTAGGGGTTTTAGAACCACAATGGCTGGATGATGAAATTAACAACAAAGAAGATGAAAAAGAATAAAACACTATTATTTACCATAAATAAAAAAGGACATTCTAAAAGCAATCCTGATTTACTTCGAATAATATTAACAACTGACCATACCAAAATTGATTTTGGCTATACCGCCAAAGAAATGTACGATAATGGCGGTTGGATTCGAATAGCACCTGAAACGTACATTGAAATAATAGAGACTGGTAAGCAATTTATTTTAGATAGAACTGAAGGAATTCCTATTTCCCCAGAGCATCATTATTTTGAATCTACCAAAGAATGGCGCTATTTTTCTTTATACTTCCCCGCAATTCCTCAAACCGATTGCACTATAAACATTATCGAAATCAAAAACGGTTCACGGAATGATTTTAACTATTATAATGTGGCGTTAAAGATGGTTGAAGGAGTTGAAGTTTTAGGATAAAATTAATAATTTCAAAAATGAGTATAAACAAAAAAACCCTCATAATCAATAGATTACAAGGGTTTTTGTGAAGGCAGAAGGATTCGAACCTTCGACCGCCTGCTTAGAAGGCAGGTGCTCTATCCAGCTGAGCTATGCCTCCAATGCTCAATAAAAAGTCGGGGTGGCAGGATTCGAACCTGCGGCCTCCTGCTCCCAAAGCAGGCGCGATAACCGAGCTACGCTACACCCCGAATAAAACATTAAAAAGCGGAGAGTAAGGGATTCGAACCCTTGGTACAGTTACCCATACGCATGTTTAGCAAACATGTCCTTTCGGCCACTCAGGCAACTCTCCATTGAAGAACGTGTCTTCTCCTTAAGCGGTTGCAAATGTAACGTACTAATCTATATTTTACAAATAATTAAACGGATTTTTTAAATGTTTTTTTAATGTTAATTTAAAATCATTAACAATCAATTGTATAGCATTTTAAAATTCAATTATTCGATATCATTTTTATTAAAAATTTTAATTAATTACCTGTAAAATATAAAGATTTTTGTTTTACACCCTTCATAACAATAATAATCTCGATTTTCTAATTTAGTATTTATCCAAAATGATTAAATTCGCAGTCTAAAACTAAAACAATGTTAAACAAAAAAGTTGTAATCGTATCTGCCGTAAGAACTCCAATTGGAAGTTTCATGGGTGGTTTGTCCACTGTTTCTGCACCTCAACTAGGCGCTATTGCAATAAAAGGAGCTTTAAATAAAATTAAATTAGATCCTAATTTGGTCGATGAAGTACTTATGGGAAATGTAGTCCAAGCGGGCGTAGGTCAAGCTCCTGCACGTCAAGCAGCTTTATTAGCTGGACTTCCAAATACAGTAATTGCAACTACAATAAATAAAGTTTGTGCTTCGGGAATGAAAGCAGTGATGCAAGGCGCACAAGCAATTATGTCTGGCGATGCCGAAATTGTAATTGCTGGTGGAATGGAAAACATGAGTTTAATTCCTCATTATATCCACTTAAGAAATGGCTATAAATTTGGTCCTGCAAGTATGATTGACGGAATGCAAAGAGACGGTTTGTCTGATGCTTACGACAATAGTGCGATGGGAGTTTCTGCCGATTTATGTGCTTCTGAATATAAAATATCCCGTGAAGAACAAGATAATTTTGCAGTTCAATCCTACGAACGTTCAGCAAAAGCTTGGGAAGCTGGAAAATTTGATGCTGAAATAGTTCCTGTTGAAGTGCCTCAAAGACGTGGAGAACCAATTATTGTTTCTAAAGACGAAGAGTTTTCTAATGTCAAATTAGATAAAATTCCAACATTAAACCCTGCTTTCACAAAAGACGGAACCGTTACAGCAGCAAATGCGTCAACAATAAATGATGGTGCCGCAGCAGTTATATTAATGAGCGAGGAAAAAGCAATTGAATTAGGTTTAAAACCTTTAGCATATATAAAAAGTTATGCCGATGCCGCTCAAGAACCTAAATGGTTTACCACTACTCCATCAATCGCAATTCCTAAAGCATTAGCAAAAGCGGGACTTTCTGTTAACGATGTTGACTTTTTTGAGTTCAACGAAGCCTTTTCGGTTGTGGGTCTTGCCAATTCTAAAATTTTAGATTTGGATGCCTCCAAAGTCAATGTTAATGGTGGTGCCGTTTCTTTAGGACATCCTCTTGGTTGTTCAGGTGTAAGAATTATTGTAACTTTGATAAATGTTTTGGAGCAAAATAATGCAAAAATTGGAGCAGCTGCAATTTGTAACGGTGGCGGCGGAGCTTCAGCAATTGTGATTGAAAGAGTTTAAAATTATTATAAATTATGAATTATAAATTTTTAAATTAATTATGAAAATTTAAAAATTTAATAAAAATAAAAGCATGTTCGGAATTTGTAATTTAGCGATTATACCTTTAAGATTGGAACCAAACGACAGAAGCGAAATTGTTTCTCAAGTCTTGTTTGGTGAGCATTTTGAAGTTTTAGAACAGTTAAAACAATGGTCGAAAATTAAATTGCAATTTGACGA
>CANFVB010000212.1 GCA_947450355.1 Bacteroidota bacterium | reverse complement strand
GTTTACGAACACCAAAGTTGTTTTCTTCTACTTTTTTCTGAGCTCTTTCAATAGATTTGGTCATCATCGAATGCTGAATTACTTCGCCTTCTTTCAATCCCATTCTGTCCATCACTTTTGCAACACGCTCCGAACCAAATAAACGCATCAAATTATCTTCAAGTGATACATAAAATTGTGAACTTCCAGGATCTCCTTGGCGACCTGCACGACCTCTCAACTGACGGTCAACACGACGCGAATCGTGGCGTTCTGTTCCAATAATTGCAAGACCTCCAGCAGATTTTACTTCTGCAGATAATTTAATATCCGTTCCACGACCTGCCATATTGGTAGCTATGGTAACTACCCCAGCTTTTCCGGCTTCTTCAACAATTTGTGCTTCTTGTTTGTGCATTTTTGCATTCAAAACGTTGTGCGCTACACCACGCATTTTCAACATTCTACTCAATAATTCTGAAATTTCTACAGAAGTTGTACCAATTAATACTGGTCTTCCCGCAGCTGATAATTCAGTTACATCTTCAATTACAGCATTGAATTTTTCACGAGTAGTTTTATAAATCAAATCTTCTTTATCGTGTCTCGACATTGGTCGGTTCGTAGGAATTTCTACAACATCCAATTTGTAAATTTCCCAAAGTTCACCAGCTTCTGTAACAGCAGTTCCAGTCATACCAGACAATTTGCTGTACATTCTAAAGTAATTTTGTAAAGTTACAGTTGCAAATGTTTGCGTTGCAGCTTCAATTTTTACGTTTTCTTTCGCTTCAATTGCTTGGTGCAAACCATCAGAATAACGACGTCCGTCCATAATACGACCCGTTTGCTCATCAACAATCATAATTTTATTGTCCATAATTACATATTCTACATCTTTTTCAAAAAGAGAATAGGCTTTAAGCAATTGTGTTAAGGTATGAATACGCTCACTTTTGATACTGAAATCCTGAAATAATTTTTCTTTTTCCTCAGCTTCAGCATCTTTGTCTAATTTTTTCTTTTCAATAGCTGCAATTTCAGTTCCAATGTCTGGAAGTAAGAAGAAATTACTATCAGTGTCTTGAGATAAAAACTTTATTCCATTATCAGATAATTCAACCTGATTGTTTTTTTCTTCAATTACAAAATACAACGCCTCATCCACAAGATGCATATCTCTTTTGTTGTCTTGCAAATATTGATTTTCAGTTTTTTGAAGCAATTGTTTGATTCCTTCTTCACTCAAAAATTTGATTAACGCTTTATTTTTAGGCAAACTTCTAAAAGATCGCAACAAATTAAAACCGCCATCTTTCGTGTTTCCTTCTTTGATTAAACGCTTGGCTTCTGTTAAAAAACCATTCGCTAATTGTCTTTGAAGACTTACTAAATTTTCAATTTTTGGTTTCAATTCATTAAACTCGTGACGATCGCCTTGAGGAACTGGACCAGAAATAATCAAAGGCGTTCTTGCATCATCAATCAATACAGAATCGACCTCATCTACAATAGCATAATTGTGTTTTCTTTGAACCAAATCTGATGGCGAATGTGCCATATTATCTCTCAAATAATCAAAACCAAATTCGTTATTTGTTCCATAAGTAATGTCTGCTTCGTATGCTTTTCTTCTATCGTCTGAATTAGGTTGGTGGTTGTCAATACAGTCAACTGTCAATCCGTGAAATTCAAATAATGGTGCTTTCCAAGTACTATCTCTTTTCGCCAAATAATCATTTACAGTTACCAAATGCACGCCGTTTCCAGTTAATGCATTCAAATAAAGTGGTAAGGTTGCCACCAATGTTTTTCCTTCACCCGTTTGCATTTCTGCAACTTTCCCACCGTGAAGTACCATTCCACCAATTAATTGTACATCATAATGAACCATATCCCAAGTGATTTGCTTTCCAGCAGCACTCCAAGAATTTGCCCAAACAGCATTTTCGCCTTCAAGTGTAATATAGGTTTTCGATGCAGAAAGTTCTCTGTCTTTTGCAGTAGCAGTAACTTTAATCGTCGTATTGTCTTTAAAACGTTTGGCAGTTTCTTTAATCACAGCAAAAGCTTCAGGAAGAATTTCGTTCAATGTTTTTTCTGAAATTTCATACGCTTCTTTTTCAAGTGCATCAATTTCTAGATAAAGATCTTCTCTTTTATCGATGTCTTCGATGGTTTCAACTTCTGTTTGAAGAGAAGCAATTTTAGCATCTTTCTCGGAACGAGCTTGTTTGATTAAATCTTTGAAATAAGCAGTTTTAGCTCTCAATTCGTCGTGTGACAATGATTCTAAAGCGCTTTCAAATGCTTTGATTTTTGTAATATTTCCTTGTAATGCTTTAACATCTTTTTGAGATTTATCACCTACAAAGACTTTAAGTATGCTATTTATGAAACTCATAATATGATTTCTATTTCTATTTATAATAAGGTACGCAAATTTAACCAAAAAAAAAGCCTCGTTGGAGACTTTCAATTGGTTTTAATATTTTTTTAATATTCATCCTCGTTCCAAAGATAATCTTCGTCGGTTGGATAATCCGGCCAAATTTCTTCCATCGATTCATATATCTCTCCTTCATCTTCTATAGATTGAAGGTTTTCTACTACTTCAAGTGGCGCACCAGCTCTGATAGCGTAGTCAATAAGTTCATCTTTGGTCGCAGGCCACGGTGCATCACTTAAATAAGATGCTAATTCTAATGTCCAATACATTTTATACTTATTTTTAGTTTATGCAAAAATAATTTTTTTACTTATAAAGTCAAGTAAAAATCCATTTATTTTACAAAATAGTTAAGAACGTTTGTTTTTAGTGGTCATTGGTCGGTTTAAATAGTAATTAGTTGCCAACTGAAAACTAAATTTTTCTCACTTTTGATGTGAATACTGAACACTATTTCCTCGGAATCCATTTTACTTCATCCGCTTTCAAATCATAACTCAACTTCCGTGCCAACACAAAAAGGTAGTCAGAAAGGCGGTTCAAGTACTTAATAGCGTTTCCATCAACGGGTTCATTGTGGTCTAAATGTACCGCTAAGCGTTCTGCACGGCGGCAAACGCAACGGGCAATATGACAATATGACACAGTTGTATGTCCGCCAGGTAATACAAAATGAGTCATTGGCGGAAGCAAATCTTCCATTGCATCGATTTCATTTTCTAATAATTCGATATCACTTTCAATAAT
>CANFVB010000211.1 GCA_947450355.1 Bacteroidota bacterium | reverse complement strand
GAATAATTTCTGTCTTAGAGTATCCACTTGCACATTGGAAACCTCAACCAAAAGCGAATCTGTGGCAAATGCTTTGTTGTTTATAAGTACTTTCAAACTCGGAATTACATATTTCCCAGAGTCAAATTGAGTAACACCATATTTTTTTATAAGTTCATAGCGGTCGCCGTGTTTAATCGTATCAATAACATAGGAACGAATAACTTCCATTTTCCCAAAGTTTTTTGACGTTGGAAAAACCACTTTCGACAACGTATCCACATTGGTTTTTAGAGTCAAATTGAACTGTGCTCCAATTTTATTTTTGGTGACATCAATTTTAGTTTCCACTTGCTTTTGAGCAAATAGGGAAGCCGAAATCAGAAAGAATAGAATGTAATATTTGATTTTCATTGCTTTTATCGCGACTTAAAATAACTTAATAATTTGGTTACATAACTTTCATCAACTCTTGTGCTTACAACACCTGAACCCGATTTTCTAAAAGTTTCTGTAAAATAATCTACTTTGCTGCGGTATTCTTTTTCATATTCTAATCGAACTGATTTTGAACCTGTATTCACCACTTGTGTTTCGCCAGTTTCAGCATCAACCATTGAAACCATTCCAAGATTTGGCATTTTTTCTTCTCGAATATCGAATACTCGAATGCCTGTAATATCGTGTTTTTTGGAAGCAATTTTCAACGTATTTTCATATTCATCTGACATAAAATCAGAAATCACAAATACAATGGCTTTCTTTTTTTGTGTTCCCGATAAAAATTTTAAGGCTTGTGAAACATCGGTTTTATTGCTTTTTGGATGAAATTCAATTAACTCTCGGATGATTCTCAATACGTGCGATTTTCCTTTTTTTGGTGGAATATACAATTCAATTTGGTCAGAAAACAAAATTAAACCAATCTTATCATTATTTTGAGTTGCCGAAAAAGCCATTGTTGCGGCGATTTCTGTAACGATATCTTTCTTGAATTGGTTTTTAGAACCAAAACTTTCCGAACCCGAAATATCAACCATCAACATCATCGTTAATTCTCGTTCTTCTTCAAAAACCTTAACGTGTGCTTCGTTGTATCGCGCCGTTACATTCCAATCAATAGCCCGAATATCATCGCCATATTGGTATTGTCTCACTTCCGAAAATGTCATTCCACGCCCTTTAAATGACGTGTGGTATTCGCCCGAAAAGATATGATCGCTCAATCTTCGGGTTTTGATTTCTATTTTTCGAACTTTTTTGAGTAAGTCTTTTGTATCCATTTTGTTTTGGTTGTTGGTTGTTGGTTGACAGTTAATGGGGTTTTCCCAACAACTAATTCCCAACAACTATCAACTATTTAAGGTACTTCAATTTCGTTTACAATTTTGTTGATGATGTCAACAGAAGTAATGTTTTCGGCTTCCGCTTCGTATGTAATTCCAATTCTGTGACGCAATACATCGTGAACTACCGCACGAACATCTTCAGGAATTACATAACCACGGCGTTTTATAAAAGCATAACATTTTGCTGCATTTGCCAAATTGATACTTCCACGTGGCGACGCACCAAAACTGATTAATGGTTTTAAATCTGCCAATTTATACTGCTCTGGAAAACGAGTTGCAAAAATAATATCAAGAATGTATTTTTCGATTTTTTCATCCATATAAACCTCACGAACCGCTTCTTGCGCACGCAAAATTTGTTCTACAGAAACTACGGCATTTACTTTTTCGTAAGCGCCTTTCAAGTTTTGACGAATAACCATTCTTTCGTCTTCCATTTTTGGATAATCGATAACGGTTTTCAACATAAAACGATCGACTTGAGCTTCTGGAAGTTGGTACGTTCCTTCTTGTTCAATTGGATTTTGAGTTGCCAATACTAAAAACGGTCTTTCTAATTTGAAAGTTGTATCGCCAATAGTAACTTGTTTTTCCTGCATCGCTTCTAATAATGCCGATTGCACTTTTGCTGGCGCACGATTGATCTCATCTGCTAAAACGAAATTGGCAAAAATTGGTCCTTTTTTAATAGAAAATTCATTTTGCTTGATGTTGTAAATCATTGTTCCTACAACGTCGGCAGGTAATAAATCGGGTGTAAACTGAATTCTGCTGAACGATCCTTGAACAGCTTGCGACAAAGTATTTATTGCTAAAGTCTTTGCCAAACCGGGAACACCTTCCAATAAAATGTGTCCTTGTCCCAAAAGTCCAATCAATAATCTTTCAATCATGTGCTTTTGACCCACAATTACTTTGTTCATTTCCATTGTAAGAAGGTCTATAAAAGCGCTCTCTCTTTCAATTTTTTCATTAATTGCTCTGATGTCTAAAGTCGAAGTATTTTCTTCCATTTTACTAATTTTATTACTGTGAATTTTAACATTTAAATTTGAGAGTGCAAATTGAATTTTTTTTTAGAAGTACGATGTTAAAAAATGGTTAAAACTTCTATAAAACAAATGCTTTTAAGGCTGAATTGTGATTTTGTTTTTATAATTTTAAGAACTTTAAGGAAATACCTTTACTATTTTTGCATTTTAATTTCTAATAAAAACATAAAACCTTGAATAAAAACACCTTATCGCCCATTATTGCGGGCACGATGAATTGGGGAGTTTGGGATAAAAATCTCAGCACTTCTGAAATGGACAGTATGATTCAAATTTGTTTAGAAAACAAAATCACTACTTTTGACCACGCAGATATTTATGGTTCTTATACCACGGAAGCGGCGTTCGGAAAAGCATTTGCTTCAAGCAAAATAAAACGAGAAATTCTTCAATTTGTTTCAAAATGTGGCATTCAGCATCTTTCAGAAAACAGACCAAACAAAATCAAGCATTATGATTATTCGAAGGAATACATTATTTGGTCAGTAGAAAATTCACTAAAAAACTTGCAAACAGATTATTTAGACGTGCTTTTATTGCACCGTCCAAGTCCGCTGATGCAAGCCGATGAAATTGCAGAAGCGATTACAAAATTAAAAACAGAAGGCAAAATACTTGATTTTGGACTTTCTAATTTTACCGCTTCGCAAACGGAATTAATCCGTCAGAAAACGGCAATTAGTTACAATCAGGTGCAATTTTCGGCAACGAATTATGAGCCAATGGTGGATGGAAGTTTCGATTATATGCAAATTCACAACATTCAACCGATGTCTTGGAATCCGTTAGGAACGGTTTTTAGAGAAGACAATGAGCAAACCCGACG
>CANFVB010000210.1 GCA_947450355.1 Bacteroidota bacterium | reverse complement strand
TCAGAAGAAAGTTCTGTAACAAAAACAGCGGTTTTAAAAATTATAAAAAAGTATTTTTAGAATCTAGTTTAAGGTAAATTAGTAATCAAAATATTAAACTAAATAGCAAGAAATAAATTATTAACTCAGCCAAATTAATCTAATTTATCTGTTAGTTTTTTGAAAACTTTTTTAGCTTCTTTTCCTTCGTATAAAATATCGTGAACAGCATCAATAATTGGTGTTTTAGCGCCATAACCTTGATTGAGTTCCCACGCACTTTTGGTGGCGTAATATCCTTCGGCAACCATACTCATTTCCATCATTGCGGATTTTACGGTGTAGCCTTTTCCAATCATATTTCCGAACATTCTGTTTCTTGAAAATACGGAATATCCCGTTACTAATAAATCTCCTAAATAGGCTGAATCATTAATATTACGTTTCATTTTGTGGACTTTGCGGATGAATTTCTTCATTTCGCGGATTCCGTTGCTCATTAACACCGATTGAAAGTTATCACCATAACCCAATCCGTGTGCCATTCCTGCTGCAATTGCATAAATATTCTTCAGCATTGCCGCATATTCTGTTCCAATAATATCGTCGCTAATTTTAGTTTTGATATAATTACTCGATAAATATTTGGCAACCACTTTTGCTTTTGAAGCATCGCCGCAGGCAATTGTTAAATACGATAAACGTTCCAAGGCAACTTCTTCGGCGTGGCAAGGCCCAGTGATTACGCCAATATTTTCTAAAGGAATATCATATACTTTATTGAAATGTTCTCCAACAATTAGGCTTGTTTCGGGAACAATTCCTTTTATGGCTGAGAAAATTACTTTTCCTTCTAAACTTTCGGTTAGGTTTTTTAATTCACCACCTAAGAATGCTGATGGAATTGCAAAAATTATATAATCGGCAGCTGCAACGGCTTCATTTATATCACTTGTTAACCGTAATTGTTCGATGTGAAATTCTACGGAACTCAAGTAATTTGGATTGTGATGGTAGGTTTTTAGGTGTTCTATTGCCTCTTCATTTCGCATGTACCAAGTAATTTCTGGTAAATTGACACACAGCATTTTTGCGATTGCTGTTGCCCAACTTCCTCCTCCTATTACTGCAAATTTTGGTTGATCTGTCATTTTATTTTATTTTAGCCCGGATAGCAGCGGTATCCCACGCTTTTTTGCGTGGATATAGCGGATAGCGGGGAATAGCTCCTAAAAAAGATGCTTCAAAAGTACTGAAATTTGATTGAAATAGATGCAAATTTGATTTTTGAATTGTAATCGCAAATTGTAATTTAAAATTATTAACGTATTATTATGATTTTCAACACAATACGAAATTCTATTTTACGTTATTAATGTGTAAAAGTCAATTGTGCAGTTGATAATTATGATAAAGGTTAGTTAAATTCATTTGTTTTTGTTTAATGAAAAAGGCGTTCTCGATTAAAATTCGGGAACGCCTTTAGATTTTTAAATGGTTATATTAATAACTCATTTCCACGATTTCACGTACTTTTTCAGGCGTGATATTTTGTTTTTCACCGAGTCCGTTCCAACCTCTTTCTTGGAAACGATTCACGATAAAATCGGCAGTTTTACGATATTCTTCGGTATATTCCGACAGTTTGGTTTGCATTCCCATAGTGTGAAAAAACGCTTCGGTTCGGTTGATGGCTTCGGCTGCAATCTCGTCTTCCGTTCCTGATAAATTGAAAATTCGTTTTCCGTATTGTGCCAATTTTTGCTTTTTAGTTTCAAACATCACTTTAAACAAATTTGGGGCGATAATTGCCAATGTTCTGGCGTGATCAATGTTGTATAATGCAGTCAATTCGTGCCCAATCATGTGTGTCGCCCAATCTGAAGGCACGCCTTTTTGGATTAATCCGTTCAGTGCCATCGTGCAACTCCACATATAATTTGATGCCAAGGCGTAATCTGTGGGGTTTTCCATCACTTTTGGACCAATTTCAATCAGCGTTTGCAAAATTCCTTCAGCAATTCTGTCTTGTAAAAAACCTTCGTGCGGATAGGTTAAATATTGTTCCATAACGTGCGTATAAGCGTCAATTATACCGTTTTGAATTTGTCTTTTTGGCAAAGATGCAATTACGGTTGGGTCGCAAATCGAGAATTTCGGAAATAATGCGCTTCCGCCAAAAGCTAATTTTTCTTGAGTTGACTGAATTGTAACTACCGATCCCGAGTTCATTTCGCTTCCTGTTGCTGGCAAAGTCAAAACTGTTCCGAATGGAATTACCTTTGAAAGGTCTTTGATTAGGATTCTATTGATTAAAATATCTACAGGATTTCCATCAAATTTTGTGGCGCCAGAAATGAATTTTACTCCGTCAATTACAGATCCGCCACCCACAGCAAGGATGAAAGTGATGTTTTGTTCCTTGACAATTGTTACGGCTTTCATCAGCGTTTCAAAATGTGGATTAGGTTCAATTCCACCAAATTCCACGATTTCAAAATCCTTTAAAGCGGCTTTCACTTGGTCGTAAACCCCGTTTTTGAAGATGCTTCCTCCGCCATAAGCCAATAATATTTTGGCGTCTTTGGGAACTAATGTTGATAATTTTTCTATTTGACCCTTACCAAAAACTAAGTTGGTAGGATTGTATAATTCAAAGTTTAGCATAATTAATTTTTTTTTACAAATTTAGTCGAAGTGTTTGAAAACTGTTGGTAAAATGGTGTTAAGATTTGTAGGAATCAGGGTTTGTTATCAGATAAAAATATATGGTTTTTTGAAGTCAAACTATTCTAAATACTATTTACCGAAAATGTATTATATCGAATAAAAAAGCACTTCATAGATTATCCTTTATTATACTGTTGATTGTAAATATTTTCGCACTTGTAAGTTTAATCTAATCTTTTATTCAATTACAATGAGAAAATATATACAACTTAAAGTCAATTTATTAAAAACGAATTGGAACTTTTTTTTTATACTAATGTTATTCCGTTTATCTTCATTATTTGCTACGTTTTTTAGACGTGAAAACAACCCAATAAAAGCGCGATTTTTCAAATTAAAAATAGTTGCACTGCTTTTCGTAAATATAATTAGCATGAGTTTTTCCTTTGGTCAAACAACGCTTACTTCTCGTGCAACCGGAAATTGGAATGCAAATGATACTTGGATTTCAGGTAATCTTACAGGAACAATTACAACCTCAACAACGTCGGCAACAGTAACTGGGACTGG
>CANFVB010000209.1 GCA_947450355.1 Bacteroidota bacterium | reverse complement strand
TTTATTGGTTTAATTAAATAATCTAAAGCGCTAATTTTAATTGCATTTAATGCATAATCAGTATGAGAAGTTGTGAAAACTACATCAAAAGTGATTTTTTGTACTTCTTTTAATAGTTCGAATCCATTTTTTTTAGGCATTTGAATATCTAGAAAAACAAGTTTTGGATCAAATTGTTCAATTGCAATAACAGCCGAATCTACACTTTCGCAAATTGCAGCAATAATATATTTTTCAGAAAAATAATTGGTAATTAATTTTTCTAAAATTCCCCTTGCAATAGGATCATCATCAACGATAATTATTTTTATCATCCTATAAAAGTAAGTAGATTTATTTATTTAAACGACATTTAATTACAAATGTTGTTTTTATTTAATTACCCAATTCTTTTCTGAATGTTTTTCTTCGGCAAATGATTTTTGGATCGAAGTTTTTCCAAAGTAAATGAATGGCGTGATTGTCTGCTAATTCAGGTGTTCGGATGCAATTTTGAATTCCTTTTTCTGTAAAAGTAGTATGGTATTCTTTGAAAATTATTGCGTGAACGCCTTTATTTTGGTAATCAGGATGAACTCCAATTAAATAAAAAGTCACGTCTTTGCTATTGTTTCGAGCATTTAGTAAATGTAAAAATCCAAAAGGGAATAATTTTCCATTTGCTTTTTGCAAGGCTTTAGAAAAACTTGGCATTACAATGGCAAAAGCAACCAAATTTCCATCTTTATCTTCTACAAATTTGATGTATTCGGGATTGATAAAACTAATGTATTTTTTCTTGAAATACTCTTTTTGAATATCAGAAATGGCTACAAATGAAGATAAACTGGCATAAGACGCATTGAATAAATCAAACATTTTATCCACATAGGGTATGACATCTTTGGTCTTTTTGAAATTAAGCGCTTTGAGTTGGTACCGTCTTTTGATTAATTCCTGGGCTTTGTCGAAATATTCCAATTTTACATTTTCAAAAGGGAATTTGTTTTCTAAATATTCCTTTTCGGTAACGTAACCCAATTGCTCAAAATGAGTCGCATAATACGGATGATTGTACCACGTAATCATAGTTCCTAATTGGTCAAAACCTTCGGTAAGCACACCGACTTTATCTAAATTGGAAAATCCCATCGGGCCTTCCACGTGTTCTAAATTGTTTTTTCGTCCTAATTCATATACTTTTTCAAGAAGTGCTTTGGTAACTTCAATATCATCAATAACATCAAACCAACCAAAACGGACTTTCTTTTTTTGCTGGTCATTGACTTCGCTCCAATTGATAATAGCGGCTATTCGTCCGACTATTTCCTTGTTTTTATACGCCAAATAAAAGGAAGCTTCTGCGTTTTCAAAAGCTGGATTTTTGGTTTTATCAAACGAATCTAATTCATCGGCAATAATTGGCGGCACCCAAAATCCATTGTTTTTATATAATGAAAAGGGAAATTTAATGTATTCTGTTAGCTCATTTTTTGTAATCGCTTCTTTTATTGTAATCATATTTATTGGAACAAAAATTTAATTATCTGTCTTTTTGATAGATTATTTTTAGCCACGAATTTCACTGATTTTCACAAATCTATTCGTGCTAATTTGTGAAATTCGTGGCTACTATTTTGGTTTATTTGCCTTTTGAAGCCGGAACTTCATCAACTCGTTTTTTGCTTTTGTCTTTGTCTTTTCCTTTTTTACCCTTTCCTTTTTTATCTTTCTCAGATTTATCTTTAGGATTTCTCAGCATTACTTCATTATAATTGTCATCAAAACGCCAAGAAATTCCAATTCCTGCTACAAAAAGGGAAGGGGTGTTTTTGAAATTTACGGCTAAATTGGCATCAATTTGAATATTCTCTTGAATTAAATATGCTGCGCCACCACGAGCTACATTGTCAGCATAAAAATCACTCATATAAGCTTGTGTTTCCAAAAACCCTGTCCATCTTGGCGTAAAACCTCGGGTTAAAGTCAAAATATATCCATAAGATGGGTAATCAGTGCTAATTTTATCAGCTATTAAATTGGTTACAAATACAAATTTCCCAAATTGATTTTGAGTAATCAACATTGCTTTGGGACTAATTTTTGGGTCAGTAGGAAATGAAAATTCATTTTTCGATAAATTGATATTTAATCCTGCATAAACTCCAACTGAAGGGATTAAACTTCTGTAGCTAAATTTGTGATTAGCTTTCCAACTATAAACATTTACTTTTTCTTCATAGTTTTTGTTTGGGTCATATATCAAGTATTTCGCACCAAAAGTGGTTTGTTTGAAGGCTTTTCTTCTGTAACTTTCAAAATCAGTTTTGTAGGTGTCATTTTGATATTGCAAATCGAGATTGAATTCTAATTGTTCTAAAAAAGCACCGTATCGAAGGTTTAAATCAGAGCCAACTCCTTTCGCTTCATAACCCAAAAGGTCGTGTTTTTCGGTACTTCCGAAAAACCCCATTTCAGCTTGAATTACTGTTTTTCCGACTGAAAATGCCGAAATAGATTTTCCTGGGCGATTGGAATTGATAACATCTGTAAATTGCGCATTCAGTATTGATGTTGTAAATACTGCTATTATAAGGACAAAAAGAGTGCTTCGAGTCATAATTTTGGGTTTAAATTTAATTCAATTCAAATGTACCATAATTTATTATTTATTTAAGAATCATATTTTAAAATTGTTGCGTAATTTGTAATTTGATTTATTATTTTTGCATAAATTATTTTGATTATGGAAACGGCTTCTTTTGCAGGTTTTATTGAAACTATTTGCTACATATTAATGTTTTATTATGTTTTTAAATTTTTGGCGCGTTTACTTTTGCCAATAATGGTTAAAAAAGTAGTTGAAAAAGCGGGTCAAAATTTCCAACAACAATACCAAAACCAACAAAATCCTAACAATCAAGAGGAAAAAGTTTCTAATACTTCGTCAGCTTCAAAACCTCGTGAAACTAAAAAAGTAGGCGAATATGTTGATTTTGAAGAAATAGAATAGTCACTGGATGCATTTGCTTTTTTAAATTCAGATTTGTTTAATTTATTTTTTACTTTTACAGTCATCTAAAAATAAAAAATGAAAAGATTAGAAAGAATTTATCCTCACGCAATTGCCGTTTTTGGTTTTATTTTAATTTCCCTATTATATTTTTATCCCGTTCTTCAAGGCAAGAAAATTGCGCAATCTGATATTGCTCAATATACTGGAATGGCAAAGGAACAAAATGACTTCCGAGCTACTGAAAATGC
>CANFVB010000208.1 GCA_947450355.1 Bacteroidota bacterium | reverse complement strand
TGCAGCTGTAGAAAAAGTTTTGACAAGAAAATAAGTTGCTTATAAAAATAAAAGCATTTAAACACAAAATTTCAAATCTGAAAATTGCAAACAACTACACAACAAAAAAATGAGTTCAGATACAAGCAAACGGTATGCACTTCGCGGTGTTTCAGCATCCAAAGAAGACGTTCATAACGCTATAAAAAACATTGACAAGGGTTTGTTTCCTCAAGCTTTTTGTAAAATTATTCCCGATTATTTAACACAAGACAAAGACTATTGTCTGATAATGCACGCGGACGGAGCAGGAACAAAATCCTCGTTAGCTTATATGTATTGGAAAGAAACAGGCGATATTTCTGTTTGGAAAGGCATTGCACAAGACGCATTAATAATGAATATCGACGATTTATTATGTGTTGGCGCTACCGATAACATTTTATTATCTTCAACAATTGGGAGAAATAAAAACCTAATTACGTCAGAAGTAATTTCGGCAATTATCAACGGAACGGAAGAATTAATTGCAGAATTGAAAACCTACGGCGTATCCATTCATTCCACAGGCGGAGAAACTGCAGATGTGGGCGATATTGTGCGCACCATCATAGTAGATTCAACGGTTACCGCCAGAATGAAACGCAGCGATGTCATTGATAATGCCAATATAAAAGCGGGTGATGTTATTGTAGGATTGGCTTCTTTTGGTCAATCAAGTTACGAAAAAGGCTACAATGGCGGAATGGGAAGCAACGGATTAACGTCGGCACGACACGATGTTTTTGACAACTATTTGGCTCAAAAATACCCTGAAAGTTTTGACGCGGCAGTTCCTCAAGATTTGGTGTATTCTGGAAAAGTAAAGTTGACAGATGCTGTAGAAAATTCTCCAATTGACGCAGGTAAATTAGTGCTTTCTCCAACAAGAACCTACGCCCCAATTATCAAGAAAATATTAGAAAAATACAATTCAGATACTATTCACGGAATGGTGCATTGCAGTGGTGGCGCACAAACTAAGATATTGCATTTCGTAGAAAACCTGCATATTATCAAGGACAATTTATTTCCAGTACCGCCATTATTTCAGTTGATTCAAGAGCAATCAGCAACCGATTGGAAAGAAATGTACCAAGTTTTCAATTGCGGTCACCGTATGGAATTGTATGTTCCCGAAGCCATCGCCAACGAAATTATTGCCATTTCAAAATCGTTTAATGTTGATGCCCAAATTGTGGGTAGAGTAGCAGCATCAGATACAAAAAAATTGACAATCACCAGTGAATATGGTATTTTTGAATATTAATGACGTCACTTTTCTCAATTACCTTTGAACCTTTGAACCTTTAAGCCTTTGAACCTATAACCTTTAACCTATAACCTTTAACCTATAACCTTTTTAACCATGTACGAATTAGTTTTTTGGATTTACCAAGACGGAATTTACCTCAATCACCATTTAGTGTACGAGTCCATCGTAGAAGAAGAATTGGTTGAAGGTTTAGAAGATTTACCAACAACCGTAATCCTAAACCGAATTAATACTTTGTTCTCAAAATGGGAGCGAGTGGATGAAAACAGTTGGAAAAACAACAACGGTCCAGGCGCATTCCACGTTCGTACCACTTCTCAATCCATAAAAATTGATTGCTACGGAACCGAAGGAAAAACGATGGACATTTTAGTAAATGCCCTCGAAGAATTCAAATGTCCTTTATATGACCCCCAAGTGCCGGAGCGTTATGATGGGGTGGAGTAGGTTTTCAGTTTTCCTTGTCAATACGAGATTTACGAATTATTTGTCAATCTGAATTTATTTCAGATTTTTTTGATGCTGAAACAAGTTTTAAAGTATAAACTTCTCAACGTTATATTTTTTATTTCTCTTGGAGCGAATTGTTCTCTTGTATTTGGAGTTGCAATTCCCGTTTTCGCCTATATCTCTTCGCTTCGCTGCGAGGATACCGCCTCAACCGGGGCTGATGGAGGATTTGTTTTGATGATTTTTATATTTAGGAAAAAAAAGCCATTATTGAATTTTTAAAACTACATTTGGAAATAAATAATGCAAACAAACCTTCGCTAATTTAACCAAAATTGGTTGTATAGATGCTACTTTGTATCGACCATACACAATTTATATGACATTTTATGGAAAATCGACAAATAAGATACCTAGCGTTTCTTGATATATTAGGTTTTAAAGACTTAATAGAAAATAATAACCTATCTGAAATAGTCAAACTTTACGAAAAATTCGAACCTAGCTTATTGTATAGTATGGCAGTATCAAACATTGGATATAGGCTCGATAATTTATCTGAACATTCGTTACCTTCAGCAGAACAAACACATTTAAATTCCTTATTTATATCTGATAGTATTATTATATGGACAGATGATGATAGTCCTAATAGATTTGTAGATTTAGTATCAGTTGTAAAGCAACACATGAAATTAGCAATTGAATTTGGCTTCCCACTTCGAGGCGCAATAACCTGTGGTGAATTAGAAATAAAAACTGGTAATCATGAAATGACAAAAAAACAAAACTCATTTAATACTATATTAGGTTTACCACTTACAAAAGCATATTTATTAGAGAATACCGCTGAATGGTCAGGATGTGTAATAGATGATGAAGCAATTAAACATTATAATTTAACAGTAAATTTTATTAAATCAACACAACCTAAAACTTTAGATTTAGAGGGTCTTATGCGCATAGATTTTATCAGACCTTATAAAGTACCAATGAAGACTGGTCAAATAAAAGATTTTTATACTGTAAATTGGACACATTTTATGGGATCTCGAATCAAAGAAAATTTAATACGTAAATCTTTTAATCAACATAATAAAAAGACAAATGATTGGAGTGTTGAAAATAAAATAAAAAACACATTAAATTACTATAAAGCGACAAAAAAAGATTATGATTTTCTAAAAAAAATGATTGAAAATAGAAACGTCATATAACAGATAGGTTTTCGTTGCGTGCTTATCACGAAACAATGAACTCTAATGGTGAAATCGTCTCGCTCGTACCTGCAAAAAAGTAGAAGCACTTTATCGACAAAGCTAAAGCATTGCCTTACAAAATAGTTTGAGTCGCTGGCTCTTATGGGAACATATCCAATCGATATGGTTTTCGAGTTTACACAAAATTCTGCCCAGTCTATACTGGTTATAAGGTAAAGGGGTGCTGAAGTGCGTCAACGGGGTTCTGAAGTGCATTAACGGGGTCTCGAAGTCCATAGATGAAAATTTTCTATTG
>CANFVB010000207.1 GCA_947450355.1 Bacteroidota bacterium | reverse complement strand
TGGTTTTTTAGGAGCTATTTCCTGCTGTCATTCCAAATCTCGCCAAAAAAAGGCGAGGATTTTCCCTTCCATCAGGGCTAGGGTTTTCGGTAAATAGAACATTTATATTTAATAATTTCGTTTTCGTATTCAAGAACATTTAAAAATAAGACAATATAATTATATGAGTTTCATTCAAAGACCATCATTCTCAATATACGACGCATCGGCAGGTTCAGGAAAAACATACGCCTTGGTCAAAGAATACCTGAAAATTATTTTGGTCGCTAAGAAAAATGATGCCTATAGAAACATCCTCGCCATAACGTTTACCAACAAAGCGGTTCACGAAATGAAAAGCCGAATTGTAGGCAGTTTATCCGAATTTGCAAAAGACAAACCCAACCCAAAAGCCACTGATTTAATGCTCGATTTGTCTCGCGACATTCAACTTTCTGTTTCAGAAATCCAAACCAAATCCAAGCAAATCATAAAGCATATTATTCACAATTATGCTGCTTTTGATATTTCTACAATCGATAAATTCACGCACAAAGTAATTCGTGCTTTTGCACACGATTTAAATTTACCAATGACTTTTGAAGTTACATTGGACACAGAAAACCTTTTAACAGAAGCCGTTGATGCCATAATTGCTCAAGCTGGCGAAGATGATATTCTAACGAATTTGCTCGTCGATTTTACAATGCAAAAAACCGACGATGATAAAAGTTGGGACATTTCACGAGAGATTTTAGAAACGGGGCGTTTGCTTCTAAATGAAAATAATCGGGAAGAAGTAACTCATTTTCAAGACAAATCCATCACAGAATTTGTAGAAATAAAAAGCAAAGTCGCCGAAGCCTGTAAAGTTTTGGAAAAAGAAAATTCAGCTGCTTCTCAAAGCATTTTGGATCTTATTGAAAAAAACGGAATTGATTCCAAATCATTTTCTGCGGGACATTTTCCCAATCATTTGCAAAGTATTATCAATGAAAAATTCAATCCGAAGAATAAAACCTATCACGAATTTGACGATATAAAAATCAATAAAACCGCAAAAGACAGAAATGAAATCGAAGCAATAATTCCAGAAATGATTTCGATTTTAAATGCGATTTACAAGAAATTTGAAAAACGAGATTTCTACAATGCCTTTCTGAAAAATATTACACCACTTTCATTATTAAATACGGTTAGCAACGAATTGGCGAAAATTCAGAAAGAACAAAATGTGCTTTCCATCGCTGAATTTAACGCTATTATTTACCGAGAAATTCAAAATCAACCTGCGCCATTTATATATGAACGTTTGGGCGAGCGCTACAGACATTTTTTTATTGATGAATTTCAAGACACTTCCGAAATGCAATGGCAGAATTTAATTCCGCTAATTGACAACGCAACATCTAGCGAATTTGAAAGTGAAAAAGGAACTTTGATGATTGTTGGCGATCCAAAACAATCCATTTACAGATGGCGTGGTGGAAAAGCAGAGCAATTTATCGAGTTGAGCAAAATCCATAATCCGTTTAATAATCCGGAAAAGAAATTGTTTCATTTGGATAAAAATTACAGAAGTTATTCGGAAGTAATTGATTTTAACAACAAACTATTTTACTTTTTATCTTCTGAATTTACCAATTTAGATTACCAAGATTTATACGAAAATCACAGCCATCAGAAAGAAAACAGCAAGCTAGGCGGTTATGTGAACATTTCATTCATTCCAAAAGCTGAAAAATCGGAAGACGATGAAGACGCTTTGGATAAAAACGAATTGTATTTATTGGCAACATTAAACACGATTGAAAAAGTAAAAAAACAAGGATTCGACTATCAAGAAATCGTAATTCTAACCCGAAAAAGAAGTCAAGGAATTGCCATTGCTAATTATTTAACCGAACAGAATATTCCGCTTTTATCTTCAGAAACCTTGATGATTCAGAACTCTTCGGACGTTCAAATGATCATCAATGTTTTAAAATATCTAAAGAATAGCGCCGATATTGAAGCCAAAGCATATTTCTTGCTTTACATCGCAAATCACGTTCAAAATGAACTTCCAGTTCACGATTTTATTGCCAAAGGAAAAGAAAAAACGCAGGAAGAAGAATTTGAAAAATGGCTTACAGAATTTGACATTTCTCTTTCGTTTCAAGACATTAGAAAAAAATCTTTGTATGAAGCGGTAGAAATTATAGTGAGTAAATTCCTATCCCCAACCCTTTCCAAAGGAAAGGGAGACAGTATGGGAAATCGTGCGGATGATAAAGGTCAGAAATTTGGATATATGACAGTCGGAAATTATTCTCATATATCGCTTGAAAAGGCACAAGAAATGCGAAAAATTCCAACAGATGCTGAAAAGATATTATGGACAGAGCTAAAGTCGAAATCTTTAGAATATAAATTCAGACAACAACATTTAATAAATGATTTCATAGTTGATTTTGTCTGCTTATCTAAAAAATTAATAATCGAAGTGGATGGAGAATATCATTTCACCGAGGAACAAATCCAGTTAGATACCGAACGAACAAGTATTCTAAATGAATTAGGATTTAAAGTAATTCGCTTCAAAAATGAGGAAGTTACTGGAACTATCTCAACAGTTTTAGAAAAAATTAAATCAGAATTACTAGTACAAAAAAGCATTTTCAGCGACAACGATTCGGTTTCGTCTCCCTCCCCTTCGGGGAGGGTTGGGGAGGGGAATGCCTACGTACAATACTTCATCGACATCGTTTTAGAACGCGATGTTCGAAACCAAGCTGGAATCGCCGACTTTTTGAATTATTGGGAGAAAAATGGAGAGAAATTCAGTATTCCATCGCCAGAAGGTAAAAATGCAGTTCGGATTATGACCATTCATAAATCGAAAGGATTGGAATTTCCAGTTGTAATTATGCCATTTGCCGATGAAGATTATGTGCGAAAACCAAAAGATAAATTGTGGCTTGATGCTGAAAAAGAAACCTTTGGATTGCCAAAAGTTTTAATCGATAATAGTAGCGCCGTAGAAAATTATGGTGAAGAAGCAGCGTTGGTTTACAATCAAAAAAAGCAAGAAGAATTGCTGGATAATATCAATGTTTTATATGTGGCATTAACGCGTGCGGAAGAACAATTGTATATCATTTCTCAATTTTTAGAACCTAATAAAGAAGGTGAATATCCATACAATACCGCTTCGTTTTTTATTAAATATTTGATTGGAATTGGAGTTTATGAACCAAGTATAATGGAATATGAATTTGGAAATTCGGAGAAATTATCAGA
>CANFVB010000206.1 GCA_947450355.1 Bacteroidota bacterium | reverse complement strand
TCCACGACCGTAATTTCATTTACAGTTGCAATTTCAACTTCTGCGCCTTTGTCTTTTTTTCCAATAACACCCGTTTTTGAAAGTACTAATAATACCACCACAAGTGCTACTGCGGAACCTAATAAAATATAAATTGTTTTCTTTGACATGGTTATTTATTCTATAATTAATTATTTATTTTAAGTTCTTCTAAAAATCGGTTGACATCTTTAGTTTCATAGTTTGAGTGTCCTGCAATAAGCATTCTATATTCTCCTTTAGAATTGACAATTAATAGTGAAAAACACATAAATTCATTCATAAAATTATCATTTAGAAATCCTTCTAAATCATATTTTATATTGCAAATATTATTTTCATTAATCTTTTCACGTTGATAAAAAAGGTTTAATGTTTTTTCATTTAATTTAATGTTGTTATAAATGAGACTTTCGGTTAAATTTTTATCTGAACATATCCTTTCGATTTTATCTTGGAAGCAGTCATTCTTATTTTGATTGTAATTTATTATGTAACTATTTTCGTTATTAATTTCCACTTTATTTGTGGCAAAAATATAATTTTTAAATACTTCAAACTGAAATGCGGTAAGTGTACCTTTATATTCCATTGAAGCAGTCTTAATACTTTCAATATTTAAATCTTGCGCATACGAAAAATGGAATGTAAAAAATACAACAATTAAATAGTAAAAGTTCAATTTCATACTACTTATTGTTTTTTTATGATTGGAATTCCAAAATAGAACTCGATTACTTTTACTCTGAATATATAGTCGTATTTAGTTCTTACGACTTCTGATTGTGCATTTACAAATAATGTTTCCGATTGATTTAAGTCAAAGGCATTCAGCATTCCAACGGCAAATTTCTCTTTGGCATAATTATACGCTTCCTGCCTTGCTTCCAATGTAATTATTGCAGATTCATTGGCTTTCATTGCTCCTTTAGCATTGGTAAAAGCCGTATAAACATTTCTTTCTAAATCTAATTCTTGTTGGCTAAATGCAATTTTTGAACGATCCAATGCAATTTTTGAACGATCCACATTATTACGAACAGAAAAACCATTTAAAACTGGAATATTCATTTGAAACCCAAAAGAATGTCCTTTATTATTATCAAATTGCTTGAAAACGGGAAGTGCTGGCGCAAGAATAGGGTTTCCTGTTCCATCAATTCCAACAATTCTGTCAGAATATCCAGCTCTGGTACTCAAACTATAAAATCCGTGTAAACTTGGTTGGTACGCTCCTTTAGAAATTTTCAAATCACGTTCTGCTATTTCCAAATTGGTTTTTGCAATTTTCAATTCTACGCGTTCTTCTTTTGCTTTTGCAAATATTGCAGCGGGCGTTTGAAGAAGTGTCGAACTTTCTTTAGCATCATAATTGGCATCGGCAATATCAAAATCTTGAAAATTGTCTAATTGTAGTAATTGTGCTAAACTCAATTTTGAGATTAACAATGCATTTTCGGCAGTTACAATCGCCTGATTATTGGTGGCAACCGTAGCTTTTATATCCAATAAATCTCCGCGAGGAACAACGCCTGCATTAACTAATTCTTGCGAACGAAGCAATTGTTTCTCATTATTTGACAATTGTTCTTTTTGAACTTTTAGGTTTTCTTTATTGAAAAGTATTTGTAGAAATGCATTGGCAACATTCAAAGAAATATCGTCTTTCATTTTTGAAAGTTGGTATTCAGAAGCTACAATTGCAAGATTGGCTCTTCGCAAACGGTTTTGATTTTGCATTCCGTTATAAATCGCAATGTTAGAATTTATTCCAGCAGAAGTAAATTGCGTCGTTTGATTTTCTAATAATCCCGTTGTAATGTTTTGGTTTAAACCAATATTCCACGAATGGGAACCATTGATATTGAAGGTAGGGAGAAAATTTCCAATAGCAGCCGATTTTTCAATTGAAGCCGATTTTGTATCCAACTCCGATTGTTTAATAGAAATATTATTCTTAATAGCATAATCAACACATTCTTCTAAAGTCCATTTTTTAGATTGCGCCTGAGAAAGCAAACCTAAAAAAAGCACTATTATCAATGTGATTTTACTTGAAATTGTGTGTTTCATAAAATACTAAATTCTAAATCGGTTGATACAACTGCAAATTTAACTTTTTTTAGCAATTTAAACTAAATTTAACTAAATCTTATAAGACGCTTCTTAGGAAATTATGTTACTCGAATTTTAGTATTTGAGTGAAAATAGAATTAATTTTGCACCCAAATTAAATTAAAAATCGTTGTGAAAACTCTTTCTAAAATTACGTTTCTATTAGTGCTAACTCTTTTTTCAAGTTGCGCTACCACTTCCAAAATTACTGCTTTGAAACCTGAACCAGACGACGCTTCGCCTTTAGTATATGAAAATACGCCTTCGTTTATTAATATTCCAATAGCAATCAAATTGAAAGATATTGAAAATCAAACCAATAAATTTATGACGGGATTGATATTTGAAGACAATAAAATTGAGGACGATGATATTGAAATGAAAATTTGGAAATTGGCACCGATTTCCATTGAAAATTTGAATGGAAAAATTAAAACTGTCTTGCCATTGAAAGCTGCAATTAAATACCGAATTGGAACTGATAAATTAGGAATTGCTTTGTACAGCACGCAAGAATTTAATTTGAATGGAAATATTACTTTGATGAGCGATGTGAATTTGTCAAATTGGAAATTGAACACCAAAACCGAGTTTAAATCATTAGATTGGAACGAAAGTCCAACAGCAATTGTAATGGGAAAATCTATTCCAATTACGTATTTGATTAATCCAACAGTTAAACTTTTTAAATCGAAAATTGAGCGAACAATTGACGATGCCATTGAAAAGTCAATGGATTTTAAGCCTAATGTTTTAGATGCTTTAGAGAAAATATGTACGCCATTTCAAATGAATGAAGCTTTTGAAAGTTGGCTTCGAATTGTTCCAATAGAATTATACGCAACGGATGCAAAATTCAAAAAGGAAACCATAACTTTAGAAATGGGTTTGAAATGCAATATGGAAACCTTAATTGGTCAAAAACCAGTTTCAAAATTTGACAGAAACAAGATTGTTTTGAAATCGGTGACGCAAATGCCTGATAAAATTTCGGCAAATATTGTAGCTGTTTCGAGTTATCAAGATGCATCGAAAATTATTTCTAAGAATTTTGCAGGTCAAGAATACGGAAATGGAAGCAAGAAAGTTACAGTTCAAAATGTATCGATTTGGCATAAAAATGGAAAGATGGTAATTGCTTTAGAGATG
>CANFVB010000205.1 GCA_947450355.1 Bacteroidota bacterium | reverse complement strand
CTGTAGAAAAATGGTATCAATTAAAACCTGAAATATTTAAAAAAACACCCAAAGAATTTAAAAATAATACCCTAAATTTGAATCAAAATTAAATCAACTCACATCAATAACGTTGTGAAACTCGACAATCATTGAAAAAACTATTGATGTTAGCTTCAAAATTACTTTTGATTATAAAAACATTAATAAAGTAATGCGGATTATCAAAGAAAAAAAACTAAATGTAATTTCACAAAAAATGGATTTAGATTGCGAATTAATAATTACAATTAGAAAAAAAAATGCCGGAGAACTATCCGACATTTTTGAAACTTTATTTGAAGTTTTCCTAACAAAATTGTGATTTAGTTGTGAATAGTTTAACTATACTAAAATATCTTTAATATAGTGCGGTGGCTGAATCGGTTTTCCTGTTAATAAATCTACAAAAACCAAGATAAAATGGGCAGTTGTTAACAATTCATTTTTCTCATTATGAATTTCGCAATCAAATTCGACTTTCACTGTAGTTTGGCTTTTAAAAGCTGTAGTTACTGTTAATAATTCATCGTACCGAGCAGGTTTTTTATAATTGAGAGTCATAGAAACTATAGGAAGTGCCACACCGCTTTCTTCCATTATTTTATACGAAACCCCTTTGTTTCTTAACCATTCCACTCTTCCTATTTCAAAATACGGAATATAATTACCGTGATAAACGACACCCATTTGGTCTGTTTCTGAATAACGAACGCGAACTTGAATTTGATGTTTATGCATTTTTTTTATTTAGTATAATATTAAAATTAGAACATTCTTTCATACAACAAAAATTTTAAAAAATTTAATCAATAATAATTTTTTTTTAACGATTTATTATCACATATTTGTAATCCGAAAAAACCAATCCCTTATCCGTTTTTTTTGGCAACCATTTTAAAAACTTTAACTTTTCTAATACTATGAGCAAAACTGCGCAATCAGTCTGGGAAAATTGTCTGTTATTTATTAAAGACAATATTCAAGATCAAGCATTTAAAACTTGGTTTGAACCAATTAAATCAGTAGAATTAACTGACAATGCTCTGTATATACAAGTTCCAAGTAAATTTTTCTACGAATGGCTAGAAGAGCACTATGTGAAATTATTAAAAGTGGCACTGACCAAAGAACTTGGGAAAAACGCAAAGTTACTCTATAAAATCAAAATGGAGAACACTTATGGTAATAAACAACCATTTATGGAACAATTGCCGAGTGCTCATAGAAGTCCTATGAAAACTCAAGAAGTGGATGCACCATTTAAAAACTTAAATCCAGAATTAAAAAATCCTTTTATAATTCCTGGTATTAGAAATTTAAAAATAGAATCGCAATTAAATGCAAATTATAGTTTTGATAACTTTTTAGAAGGAGATTCCAATAGACTGGCTCGTTCTGCAGGTATGGCTGTTGCCAACAAACCAGGAGGAACATCATTCAATCCATTATTGATTTTCGGCGGTGTTGGAATGGGTAAAACACATTTAGCCCACGCAATTGGTGTTGAAATTAAAGATAAATATCCTGAAAAAACGGTATTATATATTTCTGCAGAAATTTTCACACAACAATATATCGATTCTGTAAAGAAAAATAACAGAAATGATTTTATACATTTTTATCAATTAATCGATGTTTTGATAATTGATGATGTTCAATTTCTTTCTGGAAAAACAGGAACTCAAGATGTATTTTTTCATATTTTCAACTATTTACACCAAAATGGAAAACAGGTGATTTTGACTTCGGACAAAGCGCCAGTTGACATGCAGGATATTGAACAACGTTTGTTATCTCGATTCAAATGGGGACTTTCAGCAGAATTGCACCAACCAGATTATGAAACAAGAATTTCGATTTTGAAAAATATTTTATACCGCGATGGTGTTGAAATTCCAGACGAAATTATTGAATATGTGGCTCGAAACATAAAATCAAATGTTAGAGAACTAGAAGGTGCGATAATTTCATTAATAGCACAATCTTCATTCAACAAAAAAGAAGTTACCTTAGATTTAGCAAAACATGTTGTTGAGAAATTTGTAAAAAATGTAAAACGAGAAGTTTCAATTGACTACATTCAGAAGACTGTTTCTGATTATTTCCAGTTGGATTTAGAAACTTTGCAATCCAAAACCAGAAAACGTCATGTGGTTCAAGCAAGACAATTGGCTATGTTTTTCGCAAAAAAATTCACAAAAGCCTCTTTAGCGAATATTGGTTCCCAAATTGGAGATCGCGATCACGCTACAGTTTTACACGCTTGCAAAACGGTTGATAATTTAGTTGCAACAGACAAGCAGTTTAAAAAATATATGGAAGACATTCATAAAAAATTATCGCTTTAAATGTCCGTAAAAATTTTGATGGTTTGTTTGGGAAACATTTGTCGCTCACCAATAGCTGAGGGAATAATGGCTTCAAAACTTCCTGAAAATACTTTTCTTGTAGATTCTTGCGGAACTGGAAATTGGCATGTTGGAAATCAACCTGATTTACGCTCAATATCGATTTCTAGAAAAAATGGTTTAGATATTTCAAATCAAAAATGCCGTCAAATTGTATCCGCAGACTTTGATACTTTTGATTATATATATGTAATGGACGGAAGTAATTATTCTGATGTTGTTGCATTATCTCAAAACGATTCCCAAAAAAACAAAGTGGCATTAATTCTAAATGAGTTATTTCCAAATGAAAATAGAGATGTTCCCGATCCCTATTTTGGTTTGGAAAACGGATTTGAATTAGTTTATGAAATGCTTGATGAAACTTGCGAAATAATAGCGAAAAAACTAATAAAAAAGCATTCCTAAAATTACATATTCTCTACTAATAATTTATTATTTCTATAATTACACTTTGAATTTATGAAACCAACATCACTTTTGGGTAAATTATATCTTATTCCAACAACACTAGGAGAAACTGAAAATCCATTTGATGTATTGCCTCAAACCATAAAAAGAAGCATCGAATTGTTGGATTATTATATTGTTGAAAATGAAAAAACAGCAAGAAAATTTATAAAAAGTGTAAGCCCTGATAAAATTCAAGCGTCACTCAAGTTAAGCGCATTAAATAAACACACTCAAAAATCGGAACATTCTGAAATGATTCAAGCGTGTTTAGAAGGTAAAAATGTGGGATTGATGTCGGAAGCTGGATGTCCTGGCGTTGCAGATCCGGGTGCTGTAATTGTTAAATTGGCTCACGAAAAAGGAATTCAAGTGGTTCCGTTAGTTGGTCCATCTTCCATATTATTGGCAATAATGGCTTCTGGAATG
>CANFVB010000204.1 GCA_947450355.1 Bacteroidota bacterium | reverse complement strand
GTGCGAATTTTTTGTCTAAATCTTCCACACGCATCGTGATGAAAGTAGGTTTTTGAAATGGGGAAACATTGGGTTCTTTGCAAGCAAAAAGGCCGTTTACTAAATTTTCTTGTTCTTTTTCTGTTAAATATGTTCCTGTTTTTACAGCTAAACTTTTTGCCATTGATTTGGCAATACTATCATTTTGGCTGAAACTACTTTCTGGAATTCCGTCTTGCAAATCGCTCAATAACTGTTCTAAAACTATGGAAACTTCACTTTCTGTAACGTTAATTGGCAAACCAGAAATTACCACGTGATCGTCATTTGTAGCTTCAAAAACAAAGCCAGTATTGACCAATGAAAGTTGTAATTCTGAAATTAATTTCATTTCGCTTGACGAAAAAAACAAATTTAATGGAAATAATAATTGTTGGCTTGAAGCCTGATGCACCGTCATATTTGTAAGAAATTGTTCGTACAAAACTCTTTGATGCGCCCGCTGTTGATCTACAATAACCATCCCGGATTTAATAGGATTTACAATGTATTTCTTATGAATTTGATACGTTTTATTCGTAGCTTGTTCGATTTCATTTTCATTAAATAGCGATCCCGTCACTTCATCACTTTCAAATTCAATATTACCAATTTCCTCTGTATCTTGTTTTAAACCAACATATAAACTTTCCCAATTTGCCGTATTTTCAGTTTTGCGATAGGTTGTAAAATGTTTGTTTGGTGTTTCATCAGAAAACGGATTAAAAGCACCATCAACTTGAATAGTTGGAGTCGAAGCTTCTTGATTTTTATAATTATAAGGTGTATCTAAATTAGAATCTCTATCAAAATCCAAAATTGGAGCTACATTAAATTGTCCTAAACTGTGTTTTATTGCAGAACGCAAAATGGCATAAAGTGCGTGTTCATCATCAAATTTAATTTCAGTTTTTGTGGGATGAATATTAATATCAATCGTATTTGGAGGCACATTTAAATACAAGAAATAACTTGGCTGCGCACCATCTTTCAACAATCCTTCATAAGCCGCCATAACAGCGTGATGCAAATAGCCACTTTTTATAAAACGATCGTTCACAAAGAAAAACTGTTCGCCACGATTTTTCTTAGCAAATTCAGGCTTACTCACAAATCCTTGAATGCTTACAATTTCTGTTTCTTCTTGAACAGGAACTAATTTTTCATTGGTTTTACCCGAAAAAATATTTACAATTCGCTGTCTCGAATTCGATTGTGGCAAATTGAACAAATCACTTCCATTGTGATAATACGTAAAATGAATATTGGGATGTGCCAAAGCTACGCGCTGAAATTCATCAACAATATGGCGGTGTTCCACAGTTTCCGACTTCAAGAAATTGCGACGAGCGGGAATATTAAAAAATAAATTCTTAACCGAAAATGAAGTTCCTTTTGGCAAAACAGCAACATCTTGAGATACAAATTTGCTGCCTTCAATAACAATGTGCGTACCCAATTCTTCTTGATCTTGCTTGGTTTTCATTTCCACGTGTGCAATCGCAGCAATTGATGCCAAAGCTTCCCCACGAAATCCTTTGGTATGCAATGAAAATAAATCTTCGGCTTGACGAATTTTGGAAGTTGCGTGGCGCTCAAAACACAAACGTGCATCGGTAACACTCATTCCAAGTCCATTATCAATAACTTGAACTAATGATTTTCCAGCATCTTTTATGATTAATTTAATGTCGGTCGCTTTAGCGTCAACTGCATTTTCAAGTAATTCTTTGACTACCGAAGCTGGTCTTTGAACAACTTCACCTGCGGCAATTTGATTGGCAACGTGATCTGGAAGTAATTGAATGATACTCGACATTAGAAAAAATGTTTGTTAATTGTTAAAACCTGAATTTACAAATTTAACGAATTTCTATTGGGTTTTCAAGTCAAATTTATAAAAACATTGTTTCAATTAATTAATTATACATTACAAAATTTTTTTGAGAATCGCTATTACATACATTTATATGTAGTTATCAAAACTAAGTTATAATTTAGTAAACCTTCAATTACAAAATAGTTTTAGATTTTTTTTTATAATAAATAATCTTTATCTTTACTCATATAAATTTGAAACTAACAATTAAAACGTAATATCATGGCAAAGAGTCAAGACGCAAAAAAAACACAAAAAAAGGAACCTTTGAAAACCGCTAAGGAAAAAAAAGAGGAGAAAAGAGAAAAGAAAAACAGTCCTAAAAGAGATTAAATAAATAACCCTTTCGATTTTGAAATCTGAAAGGGTTACTTTTTAAATAAACATATTATGCCCAATACAACAACTTATACTTTGTTTTTTAACCGTGTAAAGGAAAGCATTTCTGACGGAACTTTTGCCAAACTTACCATGGCAAAAACAATCGGAAACACTCAGTTAATGAATATTTACATTCGAACAAATGTGGATGAAATTCAGCTAAAACTGGCTTTGACTTTCAAATTTCAAACGGAGGAAGAAGTAAAGATTTTACCTATTGAAGAAGGTTTGAACGAACTAATTCCATACATCAATAATCCTTTTATGTCGGCTTTGCTTTTTACAACCGAAGCGGATGTAACGATGAAATTGAATAAAAAAAGAGTGGCGAATATTACGGAGCAAGCACCAACATTCAAAAATCCAGATCCGATTTTATTGGAATATTTGTCTGGAAAATAAACACAGATTTCACAAATTAATTCGTTTAGAAAATTGAACCACAAATTCGCAAATTAAATACAAAAATAAACCCAGATTTCACAAATTTTCACAGATTATACATTGAGAAAATTAAAGCGCAAATTCGCAAATTAAATACAACAATAAACACAGATTTCACAAATTTTCACAGATTAAAAATACTTACTATTTACTTTGTGGCTTTTGAAATCTTTGTTCCTTTTGTGGTAAAAAACTATAAATTATCAGGGAATATTTTGCCAGGATTTAAAATTCCGTTGGGATCGAAAATAGATTTTATGCCTTTCATTAATTGCAATTGTGTTTCGCTAAAAGCAATATCCATATAGTTTTTTTGAACGTAACCAATTCCGTGTTCACCAGACAAAGTACCTTTTAAAGAAACGGTCAACTCAAAAATTTCACGAATTCCTTTGGTGACTTCTGTGTTCCAATTTTCATCTGACATATCGCCTTTGATAATGTTTACATGTAAATTTCCATCGCCAGCGTGACCGTAACAAACCGATTTAAATCCGTATTTAGCTCCGATTTCTTTAATTCCAAATAGTAATTTTGGCAATTCATATCTTGGTACAACCGTATCTTCTTCTTTATAAACAGAATTTGATTTTACGGCTTCGGCAACGCTTCGGCGCATTTTCCAAAGTAAGTTTTTTTGAATTTCAGTATCTGCAAAAAGCACTTCGTCAATTTTGAATTGCTCCACG
>CANFVB010000203.1 GCA_947450355.1 Bacteroidota bacterium | reverse complement strand
TTCCATTCTGAAACAACAATCCCAAACCGAAAATTTTTCGCGCTTGGGATTGTGTTCTTATCGTAATTTGATAAATTTTTATTTGCAGTTGCCATAATCAAGGATTTTATTGTTTTTCAGAAAATACAACCAAAGATAAGAAATTCTTCAATTATAAATGCAAAATCCTCGTGCTACTTTATTGCGCTAAACCAATTAAAGCATCAATATTTGCTGCTTCAGGTGTTGCTTCGTATTTTTCTTTAATTTCAGTGAAATATTTCAACGCATCCGCTTTGTTTTTTAATCCTAAAGCGGTTTGACCTGCTTTCAACAAGAAACGTGGCGTTGTAAACTCGTTTTTATTTGTTTCAGATGCTTTAATATAGAATTCTAAAGCTTCTTTTGGTTGATTTTTTTGAGAATGAGCATCACCAATTGCGCCAATTGCTAAAGCACTTAACACCATATCATCTGATTTGAATTTCTCTAAATAAGAAATCGCTTCATCGTATTTTTTGGTATTCAAATACGCCATTCCAGCATAATAATTAGCTAAATTTCCAGCATCCGTTCCTTCATATTTAGAAGCAATATCCACAAATCCGAATTTACCTTCAGATCCTTTTAAAGCTAAGTTATATAAGGAATCGCTTTTTGTTCCGTCAGTCGCTTTTTGAAAATTTTGTTGTGCTAAAAACATTTCAGTCGCCGCAGTATCTTCTTTTGGTTCTGCAACAAATTTTTGAAATAACACATATCCAACAGTTACTAAAGCAATAACAGCAACAATTCCAAAGATTGCTTTTTGGTTTTTAGCTACAAATTCTTCCGTTTTTGAAGCCGTTTGGTCTAATGAATTAAAGACACCAGCAGTTGTGCTGTCTTTTTCGTCAATAGTTATATTTTCAACTGGTGTGTCGTTTTCTACTTTTTCTTTTGGAGTTTTATAGCCTCTTTTATTGTACGTTGCCATTTAATTTTAAATTAGTGAGTGGCAAAAATAAAATTTTTATTCAAATTGTCATAAAAAAAATGGTTTTATATTTAAATAAATGAAACATTTTCTTGATTTTGATGTTCATTCGTACAAATTTCAAAAATAATTGTAATTCAAATTCCCCAAAATGAGGTTTTATCGATAATTTTCAATAATTTGCACCTTTTAAAATAAAACAAACTCAGATTTCCAATTCTCTCATTATCAGTAAGTTTCATAAATGTATCTAAAAAAGATTTCTTTATTCAATTATAAAAATTTTTCGGAAGCCAATTTCGAGTTTGACAGCAAAATAAATTGCTTCGTTGGGAAAAATGGAATTGGAAAAACCAATGTATTAGATGCTATTTTTCATTTATCGTATGGAAAAAGCTATTTCAATCCATTGGCAGTTCAAAATATCAAACACGGCGAGGATTTTTTTGTTGTGGATGGCGAATTTGAAAAAAACGAACGAACAGAGCAAATTGTTTGTAGTTTAAAAAAAGGGCATAAAAAAATTTTGAAACGAAATGGAAAGCAATATGATAAGTTTTCTGAACATTTGGGATTTATTCCACTTGTAATAATTTCACCAGCCGATAGAGATTTGATTGTTGAAGGCAGTGAAACCAGACGAAAATTTGTTGATAGTGTGATTTCGCAGTTGGATTCCAATTATTTGCACCAGCTAATTCAATATCAAAAAATCCTCAATCAGCGGAACGCTTTATTAAAATATTTCGCTTTGAATCAGGTTTTTGAAATGGATACATTGTCTATATATAATGAACAATTAAATGGTTTAGGTCAAACGATATTTGAAAAAAGGAAAACATTTTTAGCTGATTTTGTTCCAATATTTAACAAACACCATCAAGCGATTACAGGTTCTGTAGAAACAGTTCAATTGGTTTATGAAAGTCAATTGTTTGAGAAAGAATTATTGTTGCTTTTACAAGAAAATATCAATAAAGATAGGGTTTTGCATTATACAAGTGTCGGAATTCATAAAGACGATTTATCATTTGAAATTGATAATTATCCGATAAAAAAGTTTGGCTCTCAAGGCCAACAAAAATCATTTTTAATAGCCTTAAAATTGGCTCAATTTGAATTTGTAAAAAAACAATCCGGCGAAAATCCAATATTATTATTTGACGATATCTTTGATAAATTAGATGAAACTCGTGTTGGAAAAATTGTTGAAATGGTCAATAATGATGTTTTCGGACAGCTATTTATTTCGGATACACATCCTGAACGAACGGAAGCCATTATAAAATCGACACATCAGAGTTATAAAATATTTAACTTGTAAGTTTTGCAAATTCAATAATTAACCGTTTCCTTTACTTATAAATTTTAAATTCAATTTAAATCAAAATACAATGAAAGCAACACTTTTTTCCTTATTATTAATCGGATTCCTATTTACAAGTTGTAATGGTCAAACCGAAAAAAAGTACGAATCTGTAGCACCTAAAGCTTTTGCAGATAAAATAAAAGCGACTACAAATGCACAAATTATCGATGTTCGTTCGCCAGAAGAATTTGCAGGACAACACATTGATAATGCGGTAAACATCGATTGGAACGGTGATGATTTTGATGGAAAAGTCAGTAAATATGACAAAACTAAGCCTGTTTTCGTCTATTGTATGAGTGGCGGAAGAAGTAAAAAAGCAGCCGAAAAATTGCAAGAATTAGGTTTCAAAACCATTTATGAGTTGCAAGGTGGAATTATGAAATGGGATTCCGCAGGATTGTCAATTCCGAGTGATAAAATCATCGGAATGTGCAGTCAGGAATACAAAGAATTACTAAATTCTGATAAAAAAGTTCTGATTGATTTTTATGCTGAATGGTGTGCGCCTTGTAAAAAAATGACACCGTTTCTACTAAAAATGCAAAAAGAAATGGCGGAAAAAGTGACTATTGTTAGGTTGAATGCAGATGAAAACAAAACTTTAATCACAGAAATGAAAATTGACGAACTTCCTACCTTATTATTATACCAAAATAATAAAGTAATTTGGAAGCATTCAGGATATATAAGTGAGGAAGATTTGACTAAACAATTACAATAAATTATGATTTCAAAACACCTATTAAAATTTCTTGAAGATTTAAAAGCGAATAATAATCGGGATTGGTTTTTAGAAAATAAAAAAAGTTACGAAGAATTTAAAAAGGATTACCACCAATTAATTCGTGGGTTTCTTGAGATTTTAAAACCTCAAGATGCCAATTTAGAACTCTTAGAAGTGAAAAATTGCGCATTCAGAATTAACCGTGATATTCGTTTTTCTAAAAATAAAGCGCCTTATAAAACTCATTTAGGAATTTGGATGAATACCAACCAAGGCAATAAAAACGGACCAGGATATTATATTCATATTGAAAAAGGAAGTAGTTTTATTGCTGGCGGAATTTACAGCCCTGAAGCTGATGATTTGAA
>CANFVB010000202.1 GCA_947450355.1 Bacteroidota bacterium | reverse complement strand
CCTATTCTATAGGAAAAAATTGTGGTATCAATAATATCTGATTTCATTGAACCATACCCTAAACCTACTTTAACAGCCAAATCTTTGATTACAAAATAACCTGCTTCTGCTCCTAAATTTAAAATGGTATTTCCATCAGTATCAGAATAACTAAAACCAGTATTGGATCCCATTGGAGTACCAAAATCGGTATTTACTTCTATAAGCCACTTTCCAACTTCTGTTTGCCCTTCGTTTTTTGATTTTAGTTTGTCTTGTGCGTTAACAAATCCAAATACTAAAAGTGCTCCAAGTGTTACGATAATTTTCTTCATTTTGTTTTTTGTTAATGATTTATAAGAATAAAATTACAGTTTAAATTTAGTAATAAAATTATCTGCTCAAAAACTCGATATAATACTCTTTATTATCGATTAAAAACAAAAAACCACGCTAGTAGCGTGGTTTAAGTATTTGATAAAGATTAATTCATGTGCTATTAATGCAGCAAAAATCTTTGATTAAATTTATTTAAAATTTATAAGAAAGATTAAATAAAATATGATCTGTGTCCAAACCTAAAGTAGTTGTTTCTACTTCAGGACCATTTTTAGGTGTATTAATATGATGTGATAAGGCAGCAAGGCTAGCTCCTAAAGCCAAATGTTTTGTAATGAAATAATTAATACCGTATACAATATCAAAATTAGTAGTTGTGTAATCCTCAGTTCCGTTTTTCATAGAACCAAAATCCAAAGTAGCTCCTAATTGAGTTGAAAATTGTTTACCTGCATTAAAATGATAAGCAGTTCCAATCCCAAAACCTTTACTAGTTAAAGGACCTGATTTTTCGTTAGAATATCTTGCAGAAACAGATAAATTATCAGAAGTAAAATAAACTAGACTTGGGGCAATTATTACTGTAGAATTACCTCCATAACTTCTTGATACGAAACTAACTGAACCTGTCGCTACTAAATCTCCTTTAGAAAATCCTGGAACAGCATCTTTTTTATCTTGAGCATTTACAAAACTAATTGCGAATACAGTACATAATGTAATAATGATTTTTTTCATTTTAGAGTTTTTTTTGTTAAAAATTATGTTAAAACAGCCACAAATTTACAAAAAAGTTTTTAATCAAACTATTTTTATAAAAAAAAACCACGTCAATGACGTGGTTTAATATAAAAATTTTAAAAAATTAGAATCTCCAACCCATTCTTAAAGTAGGGCTAAGTCCAGGATTTAATCCAATTTTAGTTGATGCAGAACCACCATCAGGAGTTGTACTAACTACAGATAAACCGTAATTTAATTCACATCCAATGTAAACATTTGGTACAATGTAATAATCACAACCAGTAAATAGTTGAGCAGAAAGCCCTAAAGCAGACATTTTCATAGCATCTTTACTATAACCTAAGTTTCCTTCATAACCCCAATAAGTTGATAATCTTGAAGCACCTTTCATGTGGTTTTCAACACCAACACCGATTGCAACTGCCATTTCTGTCTCAGCATCAGCATTAGCTTTATTTACAGAAAGTAAAGCGGTGTAACGCATAGCTTTTGTGTCGCTAGAGAATTTTCTTAATCTAAGACCCTGAGCTGCAGCACCACCATAGAAAGATGGTAAAGCAAACATTGTTGCACCAGATAAATTTGGAGTAAATACTACTTCCACTTGAGAACTTCCTGCTACTGGTTTTGAAAATGTACCAGCATTTGTTGTTTGAGCGTTTGCAAAACTAACTGCTAAAACTGCTCCTAATGTTAAAATAATCTTTTTCATTTTTGTTTTTGTTTAAAATTAATTCTGTAAAACTATAAATTTATGTTAATACACTATTTCTTACTTACATTCAGTTATTAACAATTTTATTAACAATAACTAGTTTCAAACGTTGTAGTTCAAAATATATTATTGAAAATAAGTTAATAAACAGTGATTTAGCTACATAAAATTACTGTTAATATTTAAAAGTTATTTTAAATTATATGATTTGTCCTAAATAGGGATAGACAAAAAGTAATTTTATGGTAAAACATGAAGAAAGTCGATGTGTAAAGACGTACTCAAAAAACCACGCAATTTCTTTTAAATCACAAGTTATTAAAAAAATTGAGCAAGGTCGAACATCAACTTACAAACTTAGTCGTAAACATGGGATTCAAACTAAAATAATTTTTTAGGGATTTTTCGATTTATTTATAACCTTCCTCACTTAATTTTCTCATTCGAATGAATTTATATTGCATTTTTTTTAATTATATGTTTATACATATAAAGCAACGTAAAAATAATAAATTATATCTAATTACATATAATTTTGTATATTTGTATAAATTTATATCTAATTACATATAATGAAAGCATTATCTGATTTTGTAAAAGAACGAAGAAAAGAAGTAAATCTTACACAGGAAGAGTTTGCAGAGCGAATAGGCGTTGCTCTTACTGTGATTAGAAAGATAGAGCAAGGAAAAACAAATATGAACCTTGATAAAGTAAATATGGTTTTAAAAATGTTTGGTCATGAATTAGTGCCAGTGAAAATAATAGATAAAACGAAATGAGACAAGCAAATATTTTTTATAAATCAATTTTGGCTGGAGTTTTAACAGAAACTAATGATGGGGAATATATTTTTAAGTATGTGGATTCTTATATTAAAAACCATCCTAAAGATTTTATAACTTTCACAATGCTGGTAACTTCTAAAGAATTTATTGATAAAAGGTTGTTTCCATTTTTTGATGGATTAATCCCCGAAGGTTGGTTGTTAGATATAGTAGTGAAAAATTGGAAACTCAACCCCAATGATAGAATGGGATTGCTATTGTCTTGTTGTCAAAATTGTATTGGTGCTGTAAGTGTTGTTCCAATTAAAAACGAAAGTAATGAATAAGTGTTTATACTGTTACCAAGAAGTTGAAAATGGTGCTAATTTTCATGAAAAATGTAGTCTTGATTTTTTTGGATCGAAAAATCCTCCAATAATTTCCTATGCTTTAAATCAAATGACCGATTTGGCAAAAAATGTCGTAGAAAGAAGTGTTGCTGTTCCCGGTGTTCAGCCAAAACTATCCATGTCAATTGTAAAAGATAAATTTGAGAAAAACGCTGAAAGATTAACTATTGTTGGAGCGTTAGGGGGTAATTACATTTTTAAACCACCAAATAGTGATTTTATTGAAATGCCAGAGAATGAACATGTAACAATGAGAATTGCAGAATCTTTTGGAATTAAAGTAGTGCCAAGTAGTTTAGTTCGTTTAGCATCAGGAGAACTTTCCTATATCACAAAGCGTATTGATAGGGCAGCTGATGGAACTAAAATTCATATGATAGATATGTTTCAAATTACAGAAGCATTTGATAAGTATAAAAGTTCGATGGAAAAAGTAGGAAAAGCACTTCAAAGCTATTCCGAAAATCCGATTTTGGATAAATTG
>CANFVB010000201.1 GCA_947450355.1 Bacteroidota bacterium | reverse complement strand
TACTGGACTTCCCGCTTATGTTGCATCGAAACACGGCGTAATTGGACTCACGAAAACTGCCGCTTTAGAAAATGCAAAACTTGGAATCCGAGTCAATGCCGTTTGTCCAGGAGCCATAAAAACCCCAATGATTGATCGTTTAACGGGCAATAAAAAGGAGGTCGAAGCTCAATATGCCGCACAAGAACCCATCGGTCGGTTGGGAAATCCCAATGAAGTTGCCAACGCCGTAATTTGGCTGTGTTCCGATGCCGCTTCTTTTGTAACTGGACACGCAATGCCTGTGGATGGGGGCTGGACAGCACAATAATAGTATTTCAAATTTAAAAATTCAACCTTTTACCACAAAAGGAACAAAAGTTTATTTTAAGGATAAAAGACACAAAAGAATACTATCTGAAAGGAATTCTTTTGTGTCTTTTGCAGTCAAACTTTTCCCAAATAACAGCGTTACTCTCCTACCGTCATTGCGAGCATACCAGTGTGAAGCATGGCAATCTTGTCTAAATAATTGATATTTGACTGAGGGTCGTCTGATGAGAAATCAATCGTCGGCTGGTTGGATACTCAGTATCCGAGAAGAAAACGGTCGTCGGCTGGTCAGATACTCAGTATCCGAGGAGAAATCAATTGTCGGCAGGTCGGATACTCAGTATCCGAGGAGAAAACGGTCGTCGGCGGGTCAGATACTCAGTATCCGACCAGAAAACAGTTGTCGGCGGGTTGGATACTCAGTATCCGACCAGAAAACAGTTGTCGGCAGGTCAGATACTCAGTATCCGACCAGAAATCAATCGTCTAAAGGTCAGGTACTTAGTATCCGAATAGAAATCAATCGTCTGCGGGTCAGATACTTAGTATCCGACCAGAAATCAATCGTCGGCGGGTTGGATACTCAGTATCCGAGAAGAAACCATTTAATTTAAAGAAGGTTTTAGTTTTCTAAGAAAATAAAAATAATATCCTCGTTAAAAAACCATTCGCATTATAATAAGTATATCTTTATAGAATATTAACCCCCAAATAATTAATTATGAAAAAGTTACACAAATTTCGTATCGCTTCCCTAACCCATCTTGAAGCAGGACAACTAATTAAAAGCAACCTTGCAGATGTAGTTACGGCAAGCCTCAACACCACTACCGACCCCTTAATTCACAACTATCTAGCCCTCTTGACAGCCGATACGGTTCAAATGGATTTGGCTTTGATTCAAGTAAAAGCACAACAAGAAACCCATAATTTAGAGGTCTTAGACATGAGTCGGGATGCCTCTGTAAGGGTCTTGCGAATGCAGCTAAACATCTACAGTCACTCTAATATTCCTGCCGAAGTGACTGCATATAGTGTATTAAAAATACCTTTTAATGCCTATAAAACCATTGAAAAACTAAACTACGAAGCCGAGAACAATGCCATAGACAACTTTGTGGCAGAATTGGCTAAACCTGTTTATGCAACTGCCTTAACCACCCTGAATTTAGGTGGATTGATTACAAGAATGAAAAACGACAACACTGCTTTCAAAGCTTTGTTTTCTACCCGAAGCATCACCGTTGCAGCCACCGCAAATTATGATGCCAAAGCCATTCGCAAAACCATGATTACTAACTACGAAGCCTATGCTATTTATGTAACGTCATTGACTAACGCTACCGCAAACTTGGCTACAAATGCCTATTATTTGAGTTTGTTTAACATCATTGACAACATCCGAAAATACTATTCAGATATGCTAGCCCGAAGAGGAAGCAATAGTAGTGATGCGCCAGTAGTGGTACAGCCTTAAAGTAACTATAATCAATTAACCTTGTCAGGGATTATATCCTTATGGGTTTTCAGCACTAAAAAACCACAACAAAATTTAATTCTGTTGTGGTTTTTTTATCCGCTTCGAGTTCCCCCTTCGGGGGTTAGGGGGCTGCTACCAAGCAATCGGTCTGTAATCTTTCAAGAATTTTCCGCACCAATGTTTCCCTGAATTAATTCCATCAAACAAAGGATCCATAACGCGTGCTGCGCCGTCAACAATGTCCAAAGGTGGCTGAAAATCTTGCTCTTCTTGTTTTCTTTTTGCTAATTCGGCAGGATCTTCATCGGTTACCCAACCCGTATCTACGGCATTCATAAAAATACCGTCTTTTGCCAAAGTTCCAGCGGCGGTGTGGGTTAGCATATTCAATGCCGCTTTCGCCATATTGGTATGTGGGTGGCGGTCTTCCTTGAAATCACGGTAAAACTTCCCTTCCATTGCCGAGACATTTATAATGTGTTTTTTGCCCGTTGTGTCTTTTTTCATCACTTCCGAAAGGCGGTTGCACAACACAAATGGCGCAACAGAATTTACCAATTGCACTTCAATCATTTCGGTGGTTTCTATTTGTCCCAATTTCAATCGCCAACTGTTGGTTTTTCTTAAATCGACCTGTTGCAAATCGGCATCTAATTTTCCTTCGGGAAAAACTTCGATTGCCACCAATGCCTTATCGAATGAATACGGAATTTGAGATAATTTGGCGGAAGCTCGCAAACCAATTCCAGGCTCTGGTCCGTGCCAAGTTACCGGCATATTTTCATTGGATGAAAATCCAGTCGTCAAAACTTTTAATTCATCGAGACAATTGGTGTGATCCAACAATAAATTCTGAGCGTTTAGAGGTAAAGTAGCAATTGGTTTTTCTTCGTTTTCCATTAAATGGGAATAAAATCCTGCAGGACGTCGCACGGTTTGAGCGGCATTATTAATTAGAATATCCAAACGCTCGTATTTTTGCTCAATGAAATTGCAGAAAATTTCCACACTCGGAATATGGCGCAAATCCAATCCGTGAATTTTTAGTCGGTGTCCCCAATCCATAAAATCGTCTTCTTTGGCAAATCGCAAAGCCGAATCCACAGGAAAACGAGTTGTAGCGATTACAGTTGCACCACCACGCAAAAGCATTAAACTAATATGATAACCAATTTTCAGGCGAGAACCTGTTATTACTGCAATTTGTCCGTTTACATCGGCAGTTTGAAAACGTTTCTCGTAATTGAAATCGCCACAATCGGAACACATCGTATCATAAAAATGATGCATTTTGGTAAATTCCGTTTTGCAAACATAGCAATTTCGAGGGGTTTCTAATTCGCGTTGTTCTTTGGTTTCCAAATCCTGGGAAGCCAACAATTTAGGCGCAATAAAAATACTTGCTTCTCGGGCGTGGCGAATTCCAGTTTCCTTGCGAGCGGTTCTATCTTTCTTTTCTAATTTGCGTTTGGCAGCCAATTTTCCGTCTTTTATTCTACGTGAAAATTCATCACGATCGGGGCGAGAAAATTGTCCCGCAGCTTTAATCAAAGCCGTTCGTTGGGCTGTAGGAATATCAAATATTTGGTCGGTATCAGAAACTAATTGAGACAAAACAGCAATGCATTGGTCAATTTCTTCAGATGTTATGGCTCGTTTAATTGATTC
>CANFVB010000200.1 GCA_947450355.1 Bacteroidota bacterium | reverse complement strand
TTTTGTATCGGAAAGTAAAAACATTCCTGCTTTTACAATTATTATTCAGAAGTATATACAAAAGTTAATCAACTATTAATTTAACTTAAAATATAATTTCTGATATTTACAAAAAAAAACATGAAAAAACTATTTCTTACATCATTAGTAAGCATTTGCTTTTTCAATTGTTTTAGCCAAGATTATCATGTCGCTAAAAAAATAAATGTTGCAGGAGATGGAGGTTGGGATTACTTAGCAGTTGATGCTGTTAATCAACATTTATTTGTATCGCATGGAAGCGAAGTAAATGTAATTGATTTAAAAACCGATAAGACCATTGCAACAATTCCAGATACAAAGGGTGTTCACGGTATTGCCATTGCAAATGATTTGAACAAAGCTTTCATAACTGATGGAAAAGATAATGCAGTTTCAATTGTCAATTTACAAACATTTGAATTAATTGAAAAAGTTGCCATTAATGGTCAAAAACCAGATGCTATTTTATATGATGAATTTTTCTCGTAAAGTTTTCACCTATAACGCTAAAAGTCAAGACGCAACAGTGCTTGACGCTATTACCAACAAAGTTATAAAAGATATTCCATTAAAAGGTGTGCCAGAATTTTCTGTTACCAATACAAAAGGTTTGATTTATGTGAATATTGAAGATAAAATAAATGTAAAATACTATATCAATTTGGAAAACCTAAAAATCAACACCCTTTACTATAAACACCGCAATAATAACAACTTTTTCATCTCATTTTCCGCTTAAAATAACATTTTTGTAAAAATAAGTATTTTTTTAAAATCTTATTATTACATTTGTGTAAAAATAAGTATTATTATGAGTTTCGATACCGTTATTCCAACATCCAAACGAATAGAACGTTTGCAATACGAGAACCCTTGGTGGACATTGGGCAACGTGCAACAGGAGTATCAAGATATGTCCAAACGGCTATATTTTCATTTGTTCTACCCTTTTGTAAAAGAAACCGACATTAAGCGTGCCGTTGTACTTATGGGACCACGCCGTGTCGGAAAAACCGTAATGATGTACCACACCATCCAAGAGTTAATAAAGGATAAAATTAAACCTCAAAAAATATTTTTTATAGGTATTGACAACCCTATTTATATGCACTTGAGTTTAGAGGATATTTTGCTCTTGGCAAAAGAAGCAGTTCAATTAGATTCTGCTGAAGGATGTTTCGTGTTTTTTGATGAAATTCAATACCTCAAAGACTGGGAACGCCATCTAAAAGTATTAGTGGACTTGTATCCAAAAACCAAATTTATTGTATCGGGTTCTGCAGCTGCTGCCTTACGATTGCAAAGCTCTGAAAGCGGAGCAGGTCGTTTTACCGATTTTATGTTGCCCCCACTTACCTTTCACGAATACATTCATTTAAAGGGATTAAATCATTTAGTGCAACCAAAAAACATAATCTATAACGGCAAAGAAATTCCTTTTTTCACAACACACGACAACAAAGCATTCAATAAAGAATTCTTTCATTATCTCAATTTTGGTGGTTATCCCGAAGTAGTTTTGTCAGAAAAGATACAAAACGATATGGGACGTTATGTGAAAAATGATATTGTCGATAAAGTTTTACTTCGAGATTTACCCAGTTTATATGGCATAAAAGACGTGCAAGAATTAAATAGTTTTTTTACTTATTTAGCCTACAACACAGGAAACGAATTTTCTTTTGAACGATTAGGAAAAGACAGTGGTATTGCAAAAGAAATTATCAAAAAATATTTAGAATATCTGGAAGCAGCATTTTTAATTAAAGTAATACACAAGATTGACGATAACGCTAAAAAGTTTAAAAGAGTAACCAGTTTTAAAGTGTATTTGACCAATTCTTCTTTGCGCACCGCTTTGTTTTCGCCTATTGTAGAAACAGATAAAGAAACAGGCAATATGGTTGAAACCGCTATTTTTTCGCAATGGATGCATCGTGAAAATCTCGATTTAAAATATGCCCGATGGAAACAAGGACGCTCAGAAGGAGAAGTGGATATTGTATTACTAGACAACAAATTATTTAAACCGCAATGGTGTATAGAAATCAAATGGAGTAATCGTTACGTAGAAAAACCAAAAGAATTGAGCAGTTTAATTTATTTCTGCAAACAAAATAATTTCAAGGCAACATTAGTAACCACAATCGATATAACAGACAATAAGACAATAGAAGATATAAATATAACCTACGTTCCAGCAGCCGTATATGCTTATAATATAGGAGTTAATACACTAGAAATAAAATCCAATTGGTAAAAAAATAAATTCAATCGAGTAGATAGAAAATAATTTAAACAGTAAAACTTTGGAAAACCTAAAAATCAACATCATCCCATTCAATCATCCTTTTCAAGAACTTGAAATAGTTTTTTATAAAAAGTGGATATACTAATTTAGCATGGAGACAAAAATTAATCAACTATTAATTTAACTTGAAATATAATTTATGATATTTACAAAAAAAATAAAATTATGAAAAAATTATTTACAATATCATTAGTAAGTATGTGCTTTATCAATTGTTTTAGCCAAGATTATCATGTTGCAAAAAAAATAAATGTTGCAGGAGATGAAGGCTGGGATTACTTAGCGGTTGATGCTGTTAATCAACATTTATTTGTATCGCATGGAAGTGTGGTTAATGTAATAGATTTAAAAACCGATAAAACCATTGCAACAATTCCTGATACAAAAGGAGTTCACGGTATTGCAATTGCAAATGATTTGAACAAAGCTTTTATAACCGATGGAAAAGATAATGCGGTTACAATTGTCAATTTACAAACATTTGAATTAATTGAAAAAGTTGCTATTAATGGTCAAAAACCAGATGCTGTTTTATATGATGAATTTTCTCATAAAGTTTTCACCTATAACGCTAAAAGTCAAGACGCAACAGTTCTTGACGCTATTACCAATAAGGTTATAAAAGACATTCCATTAAATGGAAAACCTGAATTTTCTGTTACGAATACAAAAGGTTTGATTTACGTGAATATTGAAGATAAAAACCAAATTAAAACTATCGATGCAAAAACTCTTGAAGTAATTGCAACTTGGAGTATTTCCCCTGGAGACGAACCTTCTGGATTGGCAATGGATATTGAAACAAATCGATTGTTTTCGGTTTGTGGCAATGCTTTAATGATTATAGTTGATGCTTCAAATGGAAAAATAATAAAAACGTTGCCAATTGGCGAAGGTTGTGATGGAGTAGCATTTGATGCAAAAAAGAAATTGATTTTTAGTTCCAATGGAAGTGGGACAATTACTGAAGTAAAAGAAGAAAATGCATCAGAATTTTCGGTAATTGAAACCATAAAAACGCAAAAAAGTGCCCGAACAATTGCTTTGAATAAATCGACACATCAATTGTATTTATCATCTGCAAATTATGGTGAAAAACCAGAGCCTACAACTGAAAATCCAAAACCTCGC
>CANFVB010000199.1 GCA_947450355.1 Bacteroidota bacterium | reverse complement strand
TCTTATATTTTTCTACTCCATCAATTCCTTCCTTTTGGGAAGGCTAGGATGGGATTTTATTTCGCTATGTTAACCGCTCTAGTTTCTCTAATTACGGTAACTTTCACTTGACCAGGATAGGTCATTTCAGTTTGAATTTTTTGGGAAATCTCAAATGATAAAGTGGCTGCATTGTCGTCAGAAACTTTTTCGCTTTCAACAATAACTCGTAATTCTCTACCAGCTTGGATTGCATACGCGTTTTTAACACCTGTAAATCCGTAAGCAACTTCTTCTAAATCTTTCAAACGTTGAATGTAAGAATCCAAAACTTGTCGTCTTGCTCCAGGGCGCGCTCCAGAAATAGCATCACAAACTTGGATAATTGGCGATAACAATGATTTCATTTCGATTTCGTCGTGATGCGCTCCAATTGCGTTGCACACTTCTTCTTTTTCACCGTATTTTTCTGCCCATTGCATTCCTAAAAGTGCGTGTGGCAAATCGCTTTCTGCATCTGGAACCTTCCCAATATCGTGTAATAATCCCGCTCTTTTAGCCAGTTTTACGTTCAATCCTAATTCAGCTGCCATAATTCCACAAAGTTTGGAAACTTCGCGTGAGTGTTGCAATAAATTTTGTCCATAAGACGAACGGTATTTCATTCTACCCACAACTTTGATCAACTCTGGGTGTAATCCGTGAATTCCTAAATCGATTACAGTTCGTTTTCCAACTTCTATAATTTCATCGTCAATTTGTTTGGCAGTTTTAGCTACAACTTCTTCAATCCTCGCTGGGTGAATTCTTCCATCGGTTACTAATTTATGAAGTGCTAAACGTGCAATTTCTCTTCTAACAGGGTCGAAACAAGATAATATAATTGCTTCTGGCGTATCATCAACGATGATTTCAACTCCAGTTGCGGCTTCTAAAGCTCTAATATTTCTTCCTTCACGACCAATAATTCTACCTTTTACATCGTCAGATTCAATGTTGAAAACGGAAACGCAATTTTCTACAGCTTCCTCTGTTCCAACACGTTGAATAGTATTGATAATGATTTTCTTAGCTTCTTGTTGCGCTGTCAATTTTGCTTCTTCAATAGTATCTTGAATGTGCGACATTGCTTTGGTCTTGGCTTCTGCTTTCAAACCTTCAATCAATTGTTCTTTAGCATCTTCAGCCGATAAACCTGAAATCACTTCCAATTGGTTCAATTGACTCTTGTGCATTTTCTCAACTTCTTGTTGTTTTTTGTCAAGAATTTCAACTTTTGAAGTATATTCTACTGTTTTTGCTTCAAAATCGTCGTTTACTTTTTTGGCTTTTGCCAATTCGTTAGAGATTTGAGATTCTTTGTCACGCACTCTTTTTTCTACTTCTGCTACTTTTCTATCACGAGCAAGAATTACTTCTTCGTGTTCTGATTTTAGCTCAATAAATTTCTCTTTTGCTTGAAGAATTTTGTCTTTTTTGATGTTTTCGCCTTCAAGGTTTGCATCTTTTAAAATGGAAGCCGCTTCTTTTTTAGCATTTTGAACTAAATTGGAAACATTGCTTTTTTCCATCATTTTTGCAACGATAAAACCACCTGCAATTCCCGCTATTCCTGAAATAATTATAATTAATGTACTGTCCATGTTTGTTAAAAATTTATATATAAAAAAAGCCTACATTAGGTTGCTTGAATAAACTCGGAAATACAAGTTTTGAGCTAACTCGTTGTTCAAGCTTCCAAACTGAATTGGCTTGCTATAGTAACGATGATTTGCTCATTCTAAATTGTTAGTGTTGAGTTTACCAAATGTGAACTAATGTAGGCAGTATCTTAGTTATTGTAAAGAACGTATTTATTTGTCGAGATATTTTGCTAATAAATCATTAATTTTCTTCAGTCTTTCGTTCGTTTCTTTGTTATCGATTGACTTGTCAATTTGCTTTTGTTCTAATTGAGAGGCAAATTGTAAGGCGCACATTGCCAAAACATCTTGCTTATCACGAACCGCATAATTTTCTTCAAATTGCTTAATCATAACATCAATTTTCTTAGAAGCACTTCTCAATCCTTCTTCCTGCGACATATCTACCGTTAACGGATACACTCTGTCTGCAATTGATAATTTAATTTTAAGCTTTTCATCCATAATTTTTACTAATCAGATAACTGTGCAATACAGTAATCAATTTCACGAATTAATGAATTTATTTTTAGCTTTGTATCTCTTTTATTTTCATCACTGCCAAGCAACGAATTCGCCATTTTAAGTGAATTATATTGTGTTTTTAACACTTCAATCGCATCAGATTGTTTTTTTATAATTGTTGCAGACTCGTTTAATTCGCCCTTTAAAATATGGTTGTTTTGCTCTAAAGTATCTATTTTACTAAAGAGTTTCCCTATTCTACCTTCAAGAGTATCAACTATTTCTGCAATTTCACTCATTATGAAACTATATCATTACTTAATTTACAAAGTTAGTATTCCTATTTAATTAAAGTGCTTTTTTCTAAAAAATTTTACAACAATCAGAATAATAGTTTATAATATTTTGAAATTAAGTTGATTATACCTACATTTTATTTTATATTTTCATCTTTTTTTATGTAAATTAGCAGAAACCTTACAAATGAAAATTTCTTTGTTTTTAATTTTAGTAGCTACTTCTGTTTTTTCTCAAAATCAGTATCCAAAAGATTATTTTGCTGCTCCGTTAGATATACCAACGCAACTTTCAGGTAATTTTGGTGAATTAAGACCCAATCATTTTCACGCAGGTTTTGATTATAAAACTCAAAAGAAAGAAGGTCTGAATGTTTTTGCTTCGGCAGATGGTTACGTTTCAAGAATTAAAATATCTACTTTTGGATACGGAAAAGCAATTTATATTACACATCCAAATGGATTTACAACGGTTTATGGACATTTAAAATCTTTGAATCCTGCGATTGAATCCTACTTAAAAGCGGATCAATATAAAGAAAAATTATATGAAGTTGATTTATATTTGAAACCCAATCAATTGCCAATAAAAAAAGGTGAAATTATTGCTTTGTCAGGAAATACAGGTGGTTCGGATGGGCCACATTTGCATTTTGAAATTCGGGATTCCCAAACCGAAAAAATTATAAACCCGCTTTTCTTTGGATTTGACACTGTAATAAAAGATACTCAACAACCCGTTATTACGAATATTTTGGTTTATCCAATAGATGAAAATACGGTTATAAATAAATCTAAAAATCCATTTATGGTCAATTTAACTTTGCAAAAAGATGGAAGTTATTATTGCGATAAAATTCTTGCCAATGGAAATATTGGTTTTGGAATTCATACTTATGATTTATCGGATTTATCTTGGGATAGAAATGGGATTTATAAAGTAGAAACATTCTTGAATGGAAAAACTATTTTTGGGTTTCAATTTGATTCGTATGCGTTTGACGAAATGCGCTATGTGAATGCCTTAATTGATTATTCAAGATATA
>CANFVB010000198.1 GCA_947450355.1 Bacteroidota bacterium | reverse complement strand
TAGGAGAAAGAGTTTTAGGAACTCAACAAATGGCTGGTACCGAGTTATTGCGTGTAGCTAACTTAAATAATATGGAAGTTGAAGTAGATGTTAACGAAAATGATATCGTGAAAATCAATGTGGGTGATTCGGCAAAAGTAGAAGTTGATGCCTATTTGAAAAAAGAATTTAAAGGAATTGTAACGAGTATTTCAAATTCGGCAAGCACCGCGTTAACAGCCGATCAAGTAACGAATTTCAAAGTAAAAGTTAGAATTCTAAAAGAGTCATATATGGATTTATTAGAAGGGAAACCAACAACTTATTCGCCATTTAGACCAGGAATGACTGCAACTGTGGATATTATTACTACAAGAAAAGAAAACGTTATTGGTGTGCCAATTAGTTCTATTGTTGTGAAATCAGATACAACGGCAACCTCAAAAATTGTTGTTGAAGAAACAAAAGACAATCAAAATAAAATTGCTCCAAAAAGCGATAAGAAGTTTGAATGTGTATTTGTGAAAGTCGGCGATAAAGCTAAAATCAGAATTATAAAAACAGGAATTCAAGACGATACTAATATTGAAGTTATTTCAGGACTCAAAAAGGGTGATGTTGTGATAGTAGGTCCTTATACAACAGTTACAAAAGAGCTAAATTCAGGTGACAAAATTGTGGTGAGTACTGGAATTGAAAAGCCAGAAAAGAAGTAATATAGAAATTTCAACTCCTAAAATCGTGACTTATATTCTCAATTTAGAAACAGCCACCAAAAACTGTTCTGTTGCAATTGCAAAAGATGGGAAAACCATTTTATGCAAAGAAATGGCTGAAGCAGGATATTCTCACGCAGAAAAATTACACGTTTTCATTGAAGAATGTTTGCAAGAATTACAATTTACTTCTAAAGATTTATCGGCAGTTGCGGTAAGTCAAGGTCCAGGTTCTTATACCGGTTTGCGCATTGGTGTTTCGGCAGCTAAGGGTTTGTGTTTTGCACTTGATATTCCCCTAATTGCAATCGATACATTACAGGTTTTAGCGTCGCAATTATCAATTTCAGAAGGAATAATCATCCCAATGATTGATGCTCGAAGAATGGAAGTGTATTCTTCAATTTTCAATTCTAAATTAGAAAAAATCAGAGACGTTCAAGCCGAAATTATCACAGAAGAATCTTTTTTAAAAATTACTGAAACGATTCATTTTGTTGGCGATTGTTCGGAAAAAGCGAAAACGGTTTTAACCAGCCAGAACTTTATTTTTCACGATGAAATGGTATATCCATCGGCAAAAGAAATGGGTTTACTGAGTTTCAATAAGTTTCAAAAAAAGGATTTCGTTGATGTAGCGTACTTTGAACCTTATTATTTAAAAGACTTTATGATTACGGTATCTAAAAAATAAAAAGAGTTTTTTGTTTACTTTTTTTGAAAAACCCCCTTCGTTTTAAAAAATGCAACTCCTAAACCAATTGCAACTAACACCCATAATTGCGAGTTTATTGGTGTATCTGTTTGATTTAAATCGGCTTCACCCCCAAAATCTCCTGGATTTTGTGAGAAAACAATAATTTGGAATAGAACGGTTAATAAAAGAGCAAAAATCAATTTCTTGTAATTTTTCATTGTAATAATATAATTCTTATTGTTTAATTAATTAGTTTTCTTGTTATGGTTTGATTGTCATTGGAAATTATTTTTAATAATAACACTTCATTTGATGTTTTTAGTTGAGATAATATCCCCAGTGTGGAATTAATATTTGATTCCTTGAAAACCAAGCGCCCAGTAACATCATATACTTCTATTTCTTTTAGTTGAATTCCGATTGAAGCAACATAAATAACCCCATCTTTTTTATATGTAATTACTGAATTGGAATTGAAAGTGGGTATGTTATTTCCTAATGCTTGATTATAAACCAGTTGAAAACGATTGTCAAAAACTCCCATTTCAGAATAAAATGTAAAAGCTGATGTTTTTATATTGTGAACGGTATTAGTAGCTGTGTCTAGAATATAAACGGGTTGATTACCTAAAAACAAACCGTCCATTGCAGACAATGATATAGAATAATTCCCTGCTAATGTTGCTTTAAATCCTAAAGAAACTATATCATTATCGGAAAAAGGTAAAGCACGACCTTGAATGGTATAATCCAGACCATCTATTTTAGAACTTAAATAGCTTCCTGAATTTCCAAATGACAATCCATCATAATTCGAATCATATCCAGAAGTTGCACCTTCAATATATCCAACAAGTATTTGATTAATTTCTATTCCTGTGTCATTGGAAAGATTCAACCATAATCTGTGGCGTTCAATTGTAGTTGAATGTCTAAAAAATTGATTTTCTGTATTTCCAACTCGCATTGAATTTGTGAAATTTACAGATCCAGGATTTGTTGCTTTTACAATAAAACCTTGCCCCGCTTGAATAATACCATTTGGCACAAGTGCTGGAACGCCTGATGTTCCTGGTGTTGCAGCAGTTGAACCTAAACTATTCCAAATAGCATAATTGGTACCTGATGGAAATAATCCATTTGTCCCCATTGTTAATGTATGGGCATAAAAATATAAATTGCCATTAATTGCGGGATTTCCGCCTACAAATGAAGCCGCATCTATCGCAGACGGATAAGGATTTCCCACTAAATTATAGCCTGTTCCAGTAGTTTCTAAAGCAAACGGAACCGTTCCGTTATTTGGAACCCCAGTAAAGTTTCCTTCCCAGGTTTGTGGTGTTGATGGAAATGTATTCGGTGCTCGAACAGCAAATCCTTTCCCAATAGTAAAAGTAGAAGCAGCTGATAATCCAGTGGTTACATAAGTATTAGTTGCAGTCGCATAAGTATAAAACCGGTTTGTTAATGTCAATGGTGAAAATCCATACAAATTTACATTGGAAACAGGTGAAGACCATAAAGTGTGATCCAATCGTACTTGAAGTCCAGAATTTCGTTTGACCGTTATATTTCCAGAATTTGAAACTGAATTTGTTTGAATTAAATTAGCGTTATTTTCAAAAGTTAATGAGCCATTTGTAACGGTTAATTTATCAAGCAACATCATGGATTTTCCGGCAGGAACAGTCACATTACCCGAAGAAACCGTGCAGCTACAAGCAGCAATAGTATTTGGCAATGTGTAATTTCCAATTAAATTATACACAATTGATGTTGTGGATGTAGGATTTCCATTGTCCCAAGTAACCCCGTTGAACGTTGTTGTTTTAATTGAAATGATTGCACTTTCACTATTTATTGAAGGGCAAACGCCCGAAGTAATTACTGCTCTAAAATAAGTAGTTGCTGTTAAATTACTTGCAGTATAAGTTGAGCCAGCCTCTAAATTGATATTGGAAAACGAACTGTTGTCAGATGCTGTTTGCCATTGAATTGTTCCGGTGTTTCCAGTTAAAGTTAATAAAGTACTATTAGTTCCTGGGCAAACGGTTGCTGATCCTGTAATACTTCCCGCT
>CANFVB010000197.1 GCA_947450355.1 Bacteroidota bacterium | reverse complement strand
GGACATCCAAACCAAATCCAAGCAAATCATAAAGCATATTATTCATAATTATGCCGCTTTTGACATTTCTACAATCGATAAATTTACGCACAAAGTAATTCGTGCTTTTGCCCACGATTTAAATTTACCAATGACTTTTGAAGTGACATTGGACACAGAAAACCTATTAACAGAAGCCGTTGATGCCATAATTGCGCAAGCTGGCGAAGATGATATTCTAACGAATTTGCTCGTCGATTTTACGATGCAAAAAACCGACGATGATAAAAGTTGGGACATTTCCCGCGAAATATTAGAAACGGGGCGTTTGCTTCTAAATGAAAATAATCGAGAGGAAGTAACTCATTTTCAAGACAAATCCATTACAGAGTTTGTAGAGATAAAAAGCAAAGTCGCCGAAGCTTGCAAAGTTTTGGAAAAAGAAAATGCAGCATTTGCAGAAAGTGCTTTGTTGTTAATCGAGAAAAATGGAATTGATTTGAAATCCTTTTCAAGAGGTACTTTTCCCAATCATCTTCAAAGTATAGCGGATGGAAAATTCAACCCAAAAAACAAAATGTTTCGTGAATTTGAGGATATTTCTATCAATAAAACGGCAAAAGATGGGGCTATTATCGAAAATATAATTCCAGAATTATTGCAAATTCTAGATAAGGTTTACAAGCATTTTGAAAAGCGCGATTTCTACAATGCCTTTCTAAAAAACATTACGCCACTTTCATTATTAAATACAGTTAGTAACGAATTGGCTAAAATTCAGAAAGAACAAAATGTACTTTCCATCGCCGAATTCAACGCTATTATTTACCGAGAAATTCAAAACCAACCTGCGCCCTTTATTTATGAGCGTTTAGGCGAGCGTTACCGACATTTTTTCATTGATGAATTTCAAGATACTTCCGAAATGCAATGGCAGAATTTAATTCCGCTAATTGACAACGCAACATCCAGCGAATTTGACGGCGAAAAAGGAACTTTGATGATTGTGGGCGATCCAAAACAGTCCATTTACAGGTGGCGTGGCGGAAAAGCAGAGCAATTTATCGATTTAAGCAAAACCCATAATCCGTTTAATAATCCGGAAAAGGAATTATTTCATTTGGATAAAAATTACAGAAGTTATTCGGAAGTAATTGATTTTAACAACAAACTATTTTACTTTTTGTCTTCTGAATTTACCAATTTAGATTACCAAGATTTATACGAAAATCACAGCCATCAGAGAGAAAACAGCAAGTTGGGCGGTTATGTAAATATTTCATTTATTCCAAAACCCGAAAAATCAGAAGACGACGAAGAAGCGTTGGATAAAAATGAATTGTATTTATTGGCAACATTAAACACGATTGAAAAAGCAAAAAAACAAGGATTCGACTATCAAGAAATAGTGATTCTAACCCGAAAAAGAAGCCAGGGAATTGCAATTGCTAATTATTTGACTGAACAAAATATTCCGCTTTTATCTTCAGAAACCTTGATGATTCAGAACTCTTCGGACGTTCAAATGATTATCAATGTTTTAAAATATTTAAAGAATAGCGCCGATATTGAAGCCAAATCTTATTTCTTGCTTTATATCGCAAATCACGTTCAAAACGAACTTCCAGTTCACGATTTTATTGCCAAAGGAAAAGAAAAAACGCAGGAAGAAGAATTTGAAAAATGGCTTTCAGAATTTGATATTTCCCTTTCGTTTCAAGACATTAGAAAAAAATCTTTGTATGAAGCGGTAGAAATTATAGTGAGTAAATTCCTGTCTAAAACCCTTTCAGGGAACTCATATGTGCAATACTTCATCGACATCGTTTTAGAACGTGATGTGAGAAACCAAGCTGGAATCGCCGACTTTTTAAATTATTGGGAGAAAAACGGAGAGAAATTCAGTATTCCATCGCCAGAAGGTAAAAATGCAGTTCGGATTATGACCATTCATAAATCGAAAGGATTGGAATTTCCGATTGTAATTATGCCATTTGCAGATGAAGATTATGTCAGAAAACCAAAAGATAAATTGTGGCTTGATGCAGAAAAAGAAACCTTCGGATTACCCAAAGTTTTGATTGACAATAGTAGTGCTGTAGAAAATTATGGCGAAGAAGCAGCATTGGTTTACAATCAAAAAAAGCAAGAAGAATTGCTGGATAATATCAATGTTTTATATGTGGCATTAACCCGAGCGGAAGAACAATTGCATGTCATTTCTCAATTTTTAGAACCTAATAAAGAAGGTGAATATCCATACAATACCGCTTCGTTTTTCATTAAATATCTGATTGGAATTGGCGTTTATGAACCAAGTATAATGGAATATGAATTTGGAAATTCGGAGAAATTATCAGAGAAAATCATCGAAAAAAATCAAGTTAAAACCATTCCGTTAATCAGTGAAATTTTAAATCCAAAAAATATTAAAATTGCGCAACGCGAAGCTTTAATGTGGGGAACGCTCCAGCAAGAAGCCATTGAATATGGAAATGTAATTCACGAAATTTTGTCTTTTGTAAAAACTAAATCCGATGTGGATTTGGCAATTATGAAAGCTTTGGAAAATGGATTAATTACGTTCAATCAAAAAGAGGCGGTTTATAAAAGCATTCAAGAAATTGTAAATCATTCGGAGTTAGAAAATTATTTTGCTGAAGGAAATGAAATCTTAAACGAGCAAACTATAATTCAAAAAGAAGGAAAAACTATTAAACCCGATAGAATGGTTTTGGCGAAAAACAACGAGGTTTTTTTATTGGATTATAAAACAGGAACGCACAATTCAAAATACCAAATCCAATTAGAAAATTATCAAAACGCAATTGAAAAAATGGGTTTCAAAGTAACAAAAAAAGCACTCATATATATAGGACAAGAAATTAAGGTCGTAAATTTGTAAAAATTCTCAAAAAACTAAAACTAAAATAATGTACGGAAAAATTCAACAATTCCTTCAATCGGAGCTTCAAACTATTGAAGACAATGGAATATTTAAAAAGGAAAGAATAATAACATCGCCACAAGGAGCTGAAATTACAGTTAACAACGTAACGGTTTTAAATTTTTGTTCTAACAATTATTTAGGACTTTCATCTCATCCAGAAGTTATTCAGGCGGCAAAAGACACATTAGATTCACACGGTTTTGGAATGTCATCTGTTCGTTTTATCTGTGGAACTCAAGATATTCATAAAACATTAGAAAGAAAAATTTCTGAATTTTATGGAACAGAAGATACCATTTTATATGCTGCTGCATTTGATGCAAATGGTGGGGTTTTCGAGCCTTTATTAGGAGATCAAGATTGTATTATTTCAGATAGTTTGAATCACGCGTCTATTATTGACGGAGTTCGTTTGTGTAAAGCTGCCCGATATCGCTATGAAAATAGCAATATGGAAGATTTGGAACAACAATTAATAAAAGCAACAGAGGCTGGAACTCGTTTCAAACTAATTGTTACAGACGGAGTTTTCTCTATGGACG
>CANFVB010000196.1 GCA_947450355.1 Bacteroidota bacterium | reverse complement strand
ATGAAAATTAATTTAAGTTGAATTTTAAATTACAATTAAAAGAAGAAAATGAATTTAGATTTAGCCCTGATGGAAATGGAAATCCTCGCAATTGTGGAGGAACGGAACAATTGGGAGATTGCAATGGACAGCAGGAATTACAATTGAAAAAATGCCGAAAATGGTGCTTCTAAAAAAATTAATATTCCCATTGGCGGGTTTTATTCAACGCTTCCTGCGCTTCGATTTCTTCGGCAGGAATGACTTTTAAGAATGACGGATGTTGCTCGATGGCAAATTCTACTTTCTCGACAATTTGCTCAATGGTGTCATTATCATAATCAATTTCGAGCGGTGGTTTTATGATAAAAGATTGCAGTATTCCTTTCTTTTTCATGCGTAAACCCTTTTTATCAAAGGAACGACGAAAACCATCGATTACTATTGGAACGACGATTGGGCGGTGTTGTTTGATGATGTGTGCGGTGCCTTTTCGGACGGGTTTGAACGATTTAGTGGTACCTTGTGGGAAGGTAATTACCCAACCGTCGGCGAGTGCGATTTTTATATTTTCGGTGTCATTTGGATTGATATCTCGCTTTTCGTCAACGTCTTTTCCTTTTGCACGCCAGGTTCTTTCGACTGAAATTGCGCCAACATAAGCTAAAATTCTGGGTAATAAACCGGCTTGCATTGTCTCTTTTGCGGCGACATAATAGATGTTTAATTTTGGGTTCCAAAGGTACATTACGTTTTTAATATTGTTTTCACGACCGCTTAAACTGGCGTTAAATACGTGAAACATTGCGACTACATCGGCAAAATACGTTTGATGATTTGAGATGAAAAGTACGTTTGTATCGGGCAAAGATCTGATGATTTCAGAGCCTTCGATTTGCAATTGGTTGAAGCCACGGTAGCGTTTGTGAGTCAGTATTCCAAAAATTCGGATTAACCATTTTTTCAGGAATAGAATATGTCCGAATGGGTTTTTTTTAAATGAAAACATAATTTTTTTGTAAATACGAATCGCGAATTTACAAAATTATTTTTTAAAAGAATTTTTGAGGACTTCTTTCAATTCGCTCATCATCATTGCGGTTGCTCCCCAAACATAATGTTCGTTGATTTTGAAAGTAGGTACTTCAATATCAAGTCCGTAGGAAGTATCCATTTTTTTCGTGACGATGGTTTCTTCGTTCAAAAAATCAATTATTGGAAGTTCGATAATTCCTGCAACTTCTTCAATTTGCTCTGTAAAAGTCAATTCGGAATGGCTGATTCCTAAAAATGGGGCGACTAAAAAATTACTTGGCGGAATATAAATTTCGGTAAATGTTTTAATGACTTTAATTTTTTCGGGATGAATTCCAATTTCTTCGTGTGTTTCTCGAAGTGCGGTGTGTTGTAGTGATTCGTCTTCTAGTTCTACTTTTCCGCCTGGAAATGCAATTTGTGAAGAATGAACTCCTGGATAGGAATTTCTGACGATTAAGACCAAATGTGTTTTTTCATTTTTTGGATAAATGAGCATCATTACGGCTGCTTTCCGAGGGTTTTTATAGAAATAGTCTTCCTCGTCAACAGCCAAAACACGTTCTGCAGGTGCCATTTTTAGGTGCGCCTCTTCTGCAAGAAGTTTTTCTTTTTCTATTTTTGGAACATATTTTAAAAACTCGGTAAAATCCATAGCGATGTCCTATTTTTGCATTCAAAATTGTTATAAAAGTAGTTTAGAAAAACGATATTTGCAACTATTTGAAAATCAAGATTAAAAGATAAATCAAGCACAAATGTATAGTAAAGAAGAAAATCAAAAGTTAAAAAGGGAATTTTGGGTTACATTTTCCGATAAATATCCAAGGAAATGGGTTCTTTATGACACGAAAATTAAAGATTTTTCTTTTAAATTTTATGTTGAAAATACCAAAGCTCAAGTTCAAATTGATATTGAACATCGCAATGAAATCAAGCGAATTCAGTATTTTGAAAAGTTAGAAGCCTTAAAAAATATTCTTGAAGAGGAATTTATTTCAGATTTAGTATTTGAGAAAAATTTCAGTTTAGAAAACGGAAAAACGATTAGCCGAATTTGGGTCGAAAAATTAAATGTAAGTGTGAGCAATCAAAAGTATTGGGATGAAATTTTTGCTTTTTTTAACGAGAAAATGAGTGCTTTGGAACTGTTTTATTTAGAATACGACGAATATATTAAAGATATTGAGTAATACCGATTGATTTTGGACTATTTTAAAAATATGTTTAACAAGGTTTTTATTTCTTGTACGTGAGTTAGCGTTGATACTATTAGTCGTGATGATGTCTGCATTTCAAAATTTGAATTTCATCATCGATAAACCTATAAATTAATCTATGTTCATCATCAATTCTTCTTGACCAAAATCCAGCATACTTGTGTTTCAATGGTTCTGGCTTTCCTATTCCTTCAAAAGGGTTTCTTGAAATATCTTTGAGTAGATCATTTATTTTTTTAACTTTCTTCTTGTCAATTTTTTGCCAATACAAATAATCTTCCCAAGATTCATCAACAAATACATATTTCATTATTCCTCAATTAAGTCTTTAGAGAATGACTTACCACTCTTAAATTTATCAATAGCAGCATCTAACCTACTTTCGTTAGTTCTGTTTGATAATTCATAATTTGTTGCAATTAGTGAGTTATATTCTTCAAGTGAAATAACGACAATCCCTGAATCTTTTCCACGATTTATAATTAGAGTTTCAAAGTTTATTGCTACTCTATCAAAGTAAGATTTAATATCTTTTCTGAAATCTGAAATATTTGTTACTATCATAATTATTGTAATTTGTACAAATTTATGTACAATATTTTGATTTTACGCACTATTTGTCAAATTATTAAGGCTAACGGTTGGCAGCCTTTTGCGATGTTAAGTATTTAAATAGCCGAAATTATCGGTTGAGCACTGACTACAAAAGTGCAAAACAAAATTTAAAATCAGCAAGACAAACCGCAATAGCTCGAAGCCTGAGTTAGTTTAGCCTTAATCTTATTGATTGTTATTTTTCTCCGTAGTGTCCCCAAAATGATAGCACTAAAACCATAATTTTGTTTTCTTCAATTCTGTAAATTAACCTATGCTTTTCGGCAATTCTTCTTGACCAAGTTGGGATATTATAGTGTTTTAATTGTTCAGGTTTTCCAGTCCTGTCAAAGGATGTTCTCGAAGTTCATTTAATAATTTGTCAATCTTTATTAGCGCTTTTTTATCTCCTGATTTTTTCAACTTTTGAATGTCTTTTTCAGCTTCAATGGTGAATTCAATAGAAAAACTCATAGTCCTAAAAACTCTTTTTGTTGTACTTTGGACAATTTTTTAGTTTCGCCATTTTCTGCTTGAGAAATGGATTTGTCAATTTTAGCAAAAAAATCTTTCTCACTTAATGATGTATCATCCTTAAGGCTCGCTATTTCAAATCGAACTTTCATTTCTTCTAATAATGACTTAAGCAATGATTTTTGCTTT
>CANFVB010000195.1 GCA_947450355.1 Bacteroidota bacterium | reverse complement strand
GATTTCGAATATCGAAAAGAAAGTTAGAGAGGAAATTGAGATGCTTTCGGAAAAATTCAAATCGACTGATTTTGATAAAATGAAACAGGAAATGAGAACAAATGGCGATAAATTTAAGAATACTTTTGGTGAGATAATTCGCTCAATTTTGAATGTTTTTGCAAAGGTTATTGGTGCGCTAATGATTCTTGGAAGTTTGGCAATTCTTGTAGTGTTTTTAATTGGTGTTTTGGCTTTTGGAACAACAAATTTTACTGATTTTCCGTTTCATTCGTTTATAGAATCAGGAAATTTTACTGATTATCCGATTTGGTTTTTTGGATTGTTGTTTTATGTAGCGGTAAGTATTCCGAGCTTTTTTGTTCTATTATTAGGATTTAAAATTGTAGCGCCAAACAGCAAATCTATTGGTTCAATTGCGAAATATGTGTTGTTGGCACTTTGGATAATTGCGATTGCAATTTTGATTTCTATTGGTGTGAAACAAGCTTCTGAATATGCGTACAACGGTCGGGTTTATGAAAAACAAAGCATTAATTTGAATCCGAAAGATACGCTTTTGATTAAATTCAAAAACAATGATTACTATGCGAAAGATGTTGCTGATTATACCGATTTTGAAATTACAAAAGATTCGTTGCACCAAGATGTGGTTTATTCGAATAGGATTTCATTTGAAATTGAAAAAACTGATGAATCTTTACCTTTTGTAAAAATCAATAAAGAAGCAAAAGGAAAGTCGTTCGAAGATGCAAAAAACAGAGCTGAAAAAATAAAATACGGCTATAAAATTATTGGCAACCAATTGATTTTAGACAACTATTTGATTACTGAATTAAAAAATAAATACAGAGATCAAAAAATTGGAATTAAATTGTATTTGCCAAAAGGAACGTTGTTTAAAATGAATTCAAGTATGAAAAATTTTGATTATTCTGATAATTCATTTTTCAATTTGCATACAAGTTCCGACGAATATATTTACGTTGTTGGTAATTCTCAGGTGAAATGCTTAAATTGTCCTGCTAATGAAAATGAATTTGATGATGTAGCTTCCGAAGATCAAGACAGTATTGAGACAACAACCGTTTCGGTGAAAGTTGGTGGTAAAGAATTGATTAAAACAGTTACTCAAAAACCACGTAACTAAAATTCATTATCACAACCACAGAAAAGGTCCCAAATAATTATTTTATTGAGGTTGAGCATAAAAAAAACATCCAAACACCAATTCGGATGTTTTTTTTTCTATTTTTGATAAAATTATAAGTCCAAAAATATGAAAAAGATTACTTTATTATTTATTGCGCTACTTTTTACAGGGCTTTCATTTGGGCAAAAAAGAGAAAAGGTTAAAGGTTCAAAAAATGTAACCATTGTAAAAAAGGAAATTGGGAATTTTGAAAATTTAGAAATTGAGGATAATTTCGAAATATTTCTTGTAAAAGGCGATGTTTGTTCTTTAGAAATTGAAGCCGATGATAATCTACATAGCGAGATTAACATCAATTCAAATGGAAATACCTTGCGTTTAACTACTGCTAAGGAAGTTACGGGATTTAAGAAATTCAATGTGAAAGTTACCTACACAAACGATTTTAAGTTGTTGCTTGCAAAACACGAGTCCAATATTACGGCTATAACAGATATTGAATTGGATAATTTTACGATAAAATGCTCTGATTATTCCAAATTGTTTGTCAATGGAAAGGTTAAAACATTTACTTTGATGCAAAATGACAAATCAAAGGCAGAATTGAATTTGAAATCTGAAAACGCAACAATAGAATTGAGTAAAAATGCACATTTGAAAGCGTTGATTGCCGCTACACAATTAAAATTAGATTTATACCAAAAAGCAACGGCGGTTGTAGAAGGCGATGTTGCTGAATTAAAATTGAGATTGGATAATAATTCGGAATTTACAGGAATGAATTTGATTGCAAAAACTGCCGAACTTGTTGCTGAAGGAAATTCCACTACAAGCTTAAATGTAGTTGCAAATGCTGTAATTGAAGCATCTGGAAAATCGGAAATTCAGTTTTATGGCGATGCTAAAATTGAACTTAAAAAGTTTACAGAGAATACGATTATTATGAAAAAAACGTTGAAGTAGTTTTAAAAAATAAGAATAAAAAAATCCAAACTAATTGTTTGGATTTTTTTTGCTTTATATTGAAATTTATTATTCTAATGTAGCCAAATATCTTTCGGCATCAAGAGCTGCCATACAACCAGTTCCTGCGGCAGTAATTGCTTGGCGATATACGTGATCCGCTGCGTCTCCAGCTACGAATACTCCAGCTATATTAGTTTTAGAAGTTCCAGGAATATTAATTATGTAACCAGTTTCATCAAGATTTAAAAAGTCTTTAAAAATATCTGTATTTGGTTTGTGACCGATTGCTACAAAAAATCCAGTTGCAGGAATGTCAAAAATTTCTCCTGTGGTTTTGTTCTTTGCTTTAACTCCATTTACAACTTGATTGTCTCCCAAAACTTCTACCGTATCGTGATTCATTAAAATGGTAATGTTTTCAGTTTTACGAACTCTTGCTTCCATAATTTTAGAAGCTCTGAAGTTTTCACTTCTAACCAACATTGTAACTTTAGAACACATTTTAGATAAATAATGTGCTTCTTCACAAGCAGAATCTCCCGCTCCAACAATAACTACTTCTTGATTTCTATAGAAAAAACCATCGCAAATAGCACAGGCAGAAACACCTCCGCCAGTTTGTAAATAATGTTGTTCCGAAGGTAATCCCAAGTATTTAGCAGTTGCTCCAGTAGAAATAATTACAGTTTCGCAATGCAATTCTTTACTGTCGTTAATCCAAACTTTATGAACATCACCTGAAAAATCAACTTTTGTCGCCCAACCATCACGGACATCAGTTCCGAAACGTTGCGCTTGACTTTGTAACTGCACCATCATTTCAGGTCCTGTAACACCATCAACATAACCTGGAAAGTTTTCAACTTCGTTTGTAGTTGTCAATTGACCACCAGGCTGTGTTCCTTGGTATAAAACTGGATTCATATTGGCTCTTGCTGCATATATTGCTGCGGTATAACCCGCTGGTCCTGAACCAATAATAAGGCATTTTATTTTTTCAATTGTATCAGACATATTCTTTATTTAATTTTATTTTTAGAAGTACAAATGTAAGTTTAAATTGAAATATTTCACATAAAAATTCATTACTTATTTAAATGTAAAATAATAAAATTCTATTTCACTTAATCTGTTGTATAAATGAAAAATAATTATATATTTGCACTCGAATTACGGGGTGTAGCGTAGCTCGGTTATCGCGCCTGCTTTGGGAGCAGGAGGCCGCAGGTTCGAATCCTGCCACCCCGACCAAAAAAGCTGAACAGAACTGTTCGGCTTTTTTTGGGATCAATCCCAAAACCTGTGGGGAGACAAAAATTACGCATAAATATTTGTTAGTCTAAAAAGGAAGAATTCAATATTTCTGACTCCTCTG
>CANFVB010000194.1 GCA_947450355.1 Bacteroidota bacterium | reverse complement strand
CAGCTACAACGGTGTACACTTTTACACCAACAGATGCTATTTGTAATAACTCTGCTACTATGACCATTACTGTTACACCAAAAGTAACCCCTTTATTTACACAAGTGGCAACAATATGTTCGGGTGCAAGTTTAGCGGCATTACCAACTACATCTACTAATTCAATATCAGGAACTTGGTCTCCGGCGATAAATAATGCAGCTACAACGGTGTACACTTTTACACCAACAGATGTTATTTGTAACAACTCTGCTACTATGACCATTACTGTTACACCAAAAGTAACCCCTTTATTTACACAAGTAGCAACAATATGTTCGGGTGCAAGTTTAGCAGCATTACCAACTACATCTACCAATTCTTTAACTGGAACTTGGTCTCCGGCGATAAATAACACGGCTACAACTGTGTACACTTTTACACCAACAGATGTTATTTGTAACAACTCTGCTACTATGACCATTACGGTAAACACTTTACCAACCACTTCAGCAATCTACCACGACTAATTTATTTATTATTAATGCACACTAAATTAACCAATAGCACTCGTTTTTCAGCCTTGAAACTTTCAAGGCTGGCAACTTGTTGTATACTGTTTTTTCTATTGTGTATGTATGACGCTGCGTGGAGTCAACACAACATTTGCCAAGGAAGTATCAAGCATTATGCTGTTGATACCGCCGAAAATGCTGGTTTGGGAACTACAGGCTCCATTTATAATTGGAATATTAGTGGCGTTGGTTTCATTGGAAGTATGACCCCAACAGTTGTGGGTGCTACCAATGCAGTTACTATTGATTGGCGGCAAACGCCTCCGGGCAATTACACCGTTACTGTTCAAGAAACCACTACATCGGGTTGTACTAATTTGAAAGTTTTGCAAGTAATCATCAATCCATTTCCAATTGTTTATTTAAATGATTTGGTGGCTTGTATCGATCCTATTTCAGGGGTTTGGTTGAATACAGAAACACTTCAAACAGGATTATCATCGAGTATGTATAGTTTCGTTTGGCAATTTGATAATGGAACAGGGAATATTACTTTGCCGAATACCAGTTCGTCTATTAGAGTCACAGCAGTGGGTCTATATACAGTTACGGCAACCAATTTAGTTACGGGTTGTCAGGCTTCAGATACAGCAACGGTAACAGAATCGTCTGCCCCACAAGCTACAGTTGTAGTTGAAAACCCATTTGAAACCATTCAAACTATTATTGTTACGATTACAAGTGGAGTAGGTAGTTATGAATATTCTATTGATGGTACTAATTTTCAAGACAGTCCCATTTTTACTGTGACAGATCCTGGGAATTATACGGTTGTTGTTAGAGATAAATTCTACTGTGGTGAAACTAAAATTGCAGTCAATGTTATTGGTTATCCTACTTTTTTCACGCCCAATGGCGATGGATACAATGATACTTGGAATATTATAGGACTTCCGAATGCTTCTAAAGCAAAGCTCTATATTTTTGACCGATATGGTAAACTCATCAAGCAGCTGTTGCCCTCAAGTTCAGGTTGGGATGGAACATACAATGGCATACCAATCATTTCAACAGATTATTGGTTTACTTTAGAGTATTATGATAGTGCGAATCAGCCACAAACGTTTAAATCGCATTTCACTTTGAAGCGATAATTTTAGAATATATAGTATAGTAAGAATCGGGTAATTTATTAATCAAGAAATTGATTGGTTTATTATCCGATTTTTTTTGTGGGTGAGGGGAGAGAAGCCCAAAAGATATAAGACTAAAAAGTGTCGAAAGTCTTAATTTCTTAATGTCGAATGGGAAAAAGTAGCCACTGATGCACAGATTAAAAAAGACGAAAGATAATAGACAAAAAGATGAGATACTAAAAAGTGTCAAATGTATTAATGTCGAACGAACGCATTGTAGTTTACATTAATTCATGATTATTTTCCTTTGCGGTTAAGAAAAAAACTTCCTAAAAAAACAAATTTTCAAAATGTACTAAAACGGATGGATTTATCAGAACAATGCAAAAAACGCCAGCGACAATTAGGAATTTTAGGACATTATGAAGTAGTAAAAACTGTTCTTTTGTAGTTGACTTCCAAAGGTAAAGCAAAAAGAAAATCAGCACAATCAAGCAGGAATAGAAATAGATATCCATGTAACCAACGTCGAATTTTTCTATTAAAATGTAAACTGGGAGGACGGTTGATACTGTTAAAAAAGTGATGATTTTTTTGGAAATTATTTCGCCGTATAAAATGGGAATTGTTTGGTAATCATTAGCCAAATCGCCTTTGATGTTTTCCAAATCTTTTATCATTTCTCGAATTAAGAGCAATAAAAACAGAAAAGCGGCGTGTGCAAGAATGACTTCATAGAAATTTTTGTAATATAAAAGTATGGCAAAGAAGGGCAAAACCGCCATAAATGTCGCCATTAAATTCCCTATAATTACGAATTTTTTTACTTTATGGGAATAAAACCAAATCAGAAATATATAAACGGAAAAGAATAAAAACGCGCGAAAAGAAATTAAAAAAGACAAGAAAGCAACTACAAAATTGAGTGTAAAATAAACCCGAAGTTTGGTTTGCTGACTTACTAATCGGTCTAAAATGGATTTGTTTGGGCGATTGATTAAGTCTTTTTTGCTATCGTAAAAGCTGTTGATTATATATCCCGAAGCAATGGTTAATGCCGAAGCCAAAACAATAAGAAACAAATTGAAATCTAAAATCACGTTCATAGCTCTTTTTTCGGGAGCCAAAATAAATATTGCGGAAAGGTATTGCGCTAAAACGATTATCGGAATGTTATAGCCCCGAACTACAGAGAACAAACTGACAATTTTCATTATTAAAAGTTTGCTTTTTCTGCTTAACATTTCTTCAATTTTTAAATTTATTGCAATCTAAAATTGATAAACAACTTCCAATTTATAGTCTTTCAGTGACAATTTGGCTTTTTCTAAATCTTCTGTAAAACCAAGAATATAACCGCCACCGCCTGAGCCGCAAAGTTTTAAATAGTAATCGTTTGAGTCAATTCCTTCTTGCCAGATGCCGTGAAATTGTTCTGGAATCATTGGTTTAAAATTATTCAAAACTACTTTTGATAATTTTTTGGTATTTTGGAATAATGATTTCATATCGCCACCAAGGAAATTTTCAACACAAGCGTCGGTATGTTTGATGAATTGCGATTTTAACATCGTTCGAAACCCTTTGTCTTTAAGGTTTTCCATAAAAATATTTACCATCGGAGCAGTTTCTCCAACAATTCCTGAATCCAATAAAAACACAGCGCCTTTTCCGTTCAAACTTTGAGTTGGAATACCGGTTGCTTCAATATTATCTTTAGAATTGATTAGGATTGGAATACTCAAATAGCTGTTTAAAGGATCTAATCCTGAACTTTTCCCGTGAAAAAAAGATTCCATTTGAGAGAAAATATTTTTTAGAGTTAGTAATTTTTCCCTGGTTAAATTCTCTAAAACGGTAATTTTATTTTGAGCATATTTATCATAAATTGCTGCT
>CANFVB010000193.1 GCA_947450355.1 Bacteroidota bacterium | reverse complement strand
GCTATAATCTGATTGATTAAAGTATCTTTTTTTACACCTGTAGTTTTTGTAATATTTGCTGCTTTCGCAATTTCTTGAAGCTCTGAAAGCTTCATTTCTTTTAGTATAGAAATTTCAAACATAAAATGTTATTTGAATTTAGTGGTTGTAGAATAATAATAAGAATTGTGTGATTTTTGTTTAAATGAAATCTCCAAAGGATGAAGTACTTACGTATTTGTTATGCAATAATACAAATAATATTTAATAATCATAGTGTTTTTTCAAAAATAAAATAATATTTTTGTTTTAACATTTTACAATTATGATTCAAAGAATTCAAACCGTCTATTTATTAATTGCCTTAGTAATTTCTGGAGTACTTCCTTATGTGTTTCCCTTGTGGACAACAAATGACGGAAAAGATTTTCACTTTATGAGCGATTCTATATATACGATTCTCTTTGGTTTAACAACCACATTAACTTTGGTTAGTATTATGTATTTCAAAAAAAGACAGCATCAATTTGTATTGAACAGATTGTCTATCATATTGAATTTAATTTTATTAGGATTATTTGTATATCGCTCGCTAAATTTATCTGGAGAAACTCTTGCAGTTTCTGAGAAAGGTATTGGGATGTTTCTTCCAATTGTTGCTATCGTTTTTTTGGCTTTGGCCAATAAAGCCATCAAGAAGGATGAAGATCTTGTAAAATCTGCTGACCGTTTGAGGTAAACCTATAAACTTAGTTTATTAATGCGAAGAAAAACCTGAACGAAAGTTTGGGTTTTTTTTCGTTTATTATTTTTTAACCGCAAAGTTCGCAAAGAAAATGATTTAATTTTCTATCGTCTTTCATCTAGCATCTCTTCGTCTTGCATCTTGATTCTTCTACCTTTTCCCAATTTCCACAATTTCCAAATCCTTAATTTTATCGCCATCAATTACAAATCGTAACATCGTACGCATTTGGTGAAAACCACTAATTCCAGCCGCACCCGGATTCATATGCAACAAATTATTTTTCTTGTCAAAGATAACTTTCAATATATGTGAATGTCCACAAATGAATAATTTAGGCGGATTTGCAGCCATTTCAACCTTCAAATTCGGATTGTATTTCCCCGGATAACCGCCAATATGCGTAATCCAAACATCCACACCTTCACACATAAATCGGTTGTGCAACGGAAATTCCATTCTCGCTTTGTCATCGTCAATATTCCCAAAAACACAACGCAAAGGCTTCAATTTTTTGATCGAATCCGTAACAACCAAATCCCCAATATCGCCCGCATGCCAAACCTCATCGGCAAGATGAACGTATTTCAAAATCGTTTCATCAATGTGACTGTGCGTATCAGAAAGCAAAAGTATTTTTTTCAAAATTGTTTTTTTTTGGAGCTATTTCCAGCTTTCCGCTTCAATCTTTTTGTTTTTGAAAATAAAAACAAAAAGGATTTCCGCTGCAAACGAAGTTCACTGAACTCCGAATTAAATAGAAATCAAGTGAAGTAATCTGGGCTAGGATTTTGTGGTAAAATTAAACATTCCAATTCAAATACATATAATAAATCTAAACTTCATTATTTCACCAAACTTTAAACAATTAAACCTTTGAACGATTAAACGATTAAACCTTTAAACCTTTAAACGATTAAACTTCCTCAAATTAACATTTTGTTACAAAATCAAATTAAAAAAATCCTACTTTAATAAGTATCTTTGCAACTTTGAAAACTATCAAACTTTGCGCTACTTCATAAAATTGGCATACAACGGAACTAATTACCACGGTTGGCAAATTCAACCGAATGCTTCGTCTGTACAAGAAACTTTGAACAACGCACTTTCTGTAATTTTGAATTCAGAAATTAATATAATGGGAGCTGGACGAACAGATACAGGCGTTCACGCAAAAGAAATGTTTGCTCACTTTGATTACGAACCTAAATTTGATACAGAATCTACCGTTCACAAACTCAATTCCTATCTTCCAAAAGACATCGTTATTTTTGAAATATTTGCTGTTTCGGATGAAGCGCACGCCCGTTTTGATGCAAAAAAAAGAACCTATCAATATTACATTTCAACCTATAAAGATGCTTTTTCACAAGATGGAAGTTGGTATTACCACCAAAATTTAGATCTCGATTTGATGAATCAAGCAGCGCAATTGCTATTAAATCACACCGATTTTCAATGTTTTTCAAAGGTAAATACTGATGTAAATACATTCAATTGTACAATATCTGAGGCCTATTGGAACCAAGAAAACAACCAATTAATTTTCACCATTTCCGCCGATCGCTTTCTTCGGAATATGGTTCGAGCAATTGTGGGAACGCTCGTAAATATTGGTTTACACAAAATATCATTATCCGATTTTAATACCATTATAGAAAATAAAAACAGAAACGAAGCAGGATTTTCCGTTCCAGCACAAGGTTTATACCTCACAAAAATAGAATATGATTATGTATAACGGAATAACAATTTGCAAAATCGCAGTAACAAAAATATGAAAGCTACCGCATTCGACACCACCGTTTTCAAACGGATTTTAGAATATGCCAAACCTTATAAAATGAGGTTCAACGGCGTAATTCTCTTTGCAATATTTTTATCAATATTTGCTGCTTTACGCCCGTATCTATTGAAATTAACCGTTGATGACTACATAAAAACCCACGATAAAAATGGACTTTTATGGTATGTAACTTTAATGGGAATTGTCCTTATTCTTGAAGTGCTTTCCAACTTTTTCTTCGTTTATTGGGCAAATTGGTTGGGACAAGACATCGTGAAAGACGTTCGTGTAAAACTCTTCAAGCACATGCTAAGTTTCCGAATGAAATATTATGACACAGCACCAGTTGGTCAGCTCATTACGCGTTCGGTTTCGGATATGGAATCCATTGCTAAAATTTTCAGTCAGGGTCTTTTTATGATTGGTAGCGATTTACTGAAAATGGTTGTAATTCTTGGTTTTATGCTCAAAGAAAACTGGCGATTAACTTGTATCGTTTTTGTAGCAATGCCCATTTTGGTCTATATCACCCGAATATTTCAACGAAAAATGCAAGTTTCCTTTGAAGAAGTGCGAAATCAAATTGCCAACCTAAACACGTTTGTGCAAGAACGTGTTACAGGAATGAAAATCGTGCAGCTTTTTAATCGTGAAGATATTGAGTTTGAAAAATTCAAAGAAATCAATTCCAAACACAATAAAGCGTGGATAAAAACCATACTTTACAACTCAATATTTTTCCCAATTGCCGATATTATTTCCTCATTTACACTTGGTTTTATTGTGCTTTACGGAGGTTTTCAAATTTTAAACGGCGACAACTCAACCTCTTTTGGAGATATTTTTTCCTATACAATGTTCATCGGAATGTTATTCAATCCGCTTCGTCAAATTGCAGATAAATTCAACGAAATGCAAATGGGAATGATTTCTGCCAACCGTGTTTTTGAGATTTTAGATACCAAAGAACACATCCAAGACATTGGAACAATTGAAGCCCCAATTTTTGAAGG
>CANFVB010000192.1 GCA_947450355.1 Bacteroidota bacterium | reverse complement strand
TATTAGTCTGTAATTAATACCTCGGAGCTTATAATTATAGTGTTTGAGTGTATAATAAGGAGTTCAAAGAGTATAATTATAGACTCTAACAATATAATTTGATACTATTAGTCTATAATTAATGCCTCGGAGCTTATAAATGCTAAATTGGTAAGTATTTCTGCTTTGCACACCTTTATTTTTACAACCTAACCTTATGACTTAACGTTCATAGTGGTTTGATTTTTCAAAAAAAATCCCCAAATCTTGCGAATCGGGGATTTCAAATTTGATTACAAAAACTAAAATCTAACTCTTTTGTTCTTTATTGAAATAAACCAAATAATAATACATTTGCTTTTCTTCATCCCAGCCTTTTTCAACATATTTTTCGGCACTTTCAGGATTAATGAAATCCATTTTTATTTGAATGTGTGTGTCTAAATTAATTACGTTTTTAATTGATTTTCGAGCGTCAGAAACCGCTGCATTTGCAATTGGAAATGTAGTAATGTCCTCAATGCTGTATTTCTCGCCTTTGTCAACTTTATAATTTTTGAATTCAGGAATCAAATCAGGATTATCCAAAACTTCATTCAAAAAGTTAGTTTCTTCAAATTGATCATTTTTCGCAAAATAATTCACCGAGCGGTTCATAAACATCACTTCTTCTTTCTTGTCTTCAGCAGGAAAAACCACGTCTTTGGCAAATCCCTGACAAAATTTCAAGTATTTTTTAGTGATAAAATTCTCATCTTGAAACGCATCAACCGAAAGGAAATGTTCCAACCAATATCTCGCATCATACCGATTGCTATCCACCGTTAATATTTTATAACCTTCCTCTTTTTTGTAATTAAAAATCAAACATCCTTTGTCCAATTTGCTGAGGTTAATTCCCTGTTGCAAAATCATTTCTAAAGTTGTTCCTTTTTCTTCAAACTGTAAAAAGTCGGATTGCAACTCACTTTTGAAAATTCCAATCGCATCAACTACATTATTATCAATATTGATATTCGTCAAATACGTCACATAAACTTCCCCGTTTTTGATGTGCGGATGATTTGATTGTTCAAATAAATGATTCGTAATTTTCTTTGAAACGTCGTGCAAATTATTTGGATTGTCAAAAATTTCCGAAGCAAATTTGAACATTTCATTGTAATCCAAATCAACTTCGTGCGCAAATTGAAAATAGTTTTCTTCCTTTTCTCTAAAAGGTCTGAAGAAATATTCTTTCATCAAAGGCACAATCTCGTCATTCAAATTAAAGGGTTGCTCCGATAAAAATAGCGCTTCATTTCTGCTTTTATTTCCAACTCTGTGAATCGACAAAGTCTCAATGTGGGTATTAAATAGGTTTATCATAGTAAATTTTCCTCTCCCCAACCCTCTCCAAAGGAGAGGGAGACGAGATGTAAAGGTTAGTGTTTTATTAGTTTTTTATTTTTTTTTCTTTCGAAAGGTAATAAAGACAAGAAAAATTTATTTTTCGAGAATCTTTTTATTCAGTTTGTCACTCTCTCCTTTGGAGAGGGCTGGGGAGAGGATTTTACCAATTCTCTTCCGTCCCATATTCCTCAAAACTATCATCGCCGCTGAACATATCCAAATCATCTTCGTCCAAATCATCTTCAAATTCACCGTAAATATCATCGTGCATATCCGCTTCAAAATTCTTTTCCATCGCTTCATCAGGCATTTCACCGTGAGAAAAATTCGTTTCAGGATAAAAATTCCCAGCAATTTGTTCTTCCACAGCTGCCAATTCTACAAGAAAAGTCCACATATTTATAAAATCATAAACATATATAATTTTAGTATTTTGCTTGTCCAATAAATCCGATAATTGATAATCGCTCATCGTTTTTTGCTCGCCCGGAACATCCCCAGCGTCAAACATCGGAATCTCATCCTCCTGATTCCACGTGTCATCACACGTATAAAACGAAGCAACTTCCATACCGTCAAACCCAAAAGAATTGAAAATAGCATTGTGAAAATCCTCCAAAGTATCCTCCGCAAGTATCGCAATATCTCTAAAAATGTCCTCTTCCGCGTCTAAAATTACTCTAAATTTATAAACCATATTCTTTATTTTTGTGAAGTAACAAAGGTAAAATTTAATTTTAGATTTTAGATTTCTGATTCCAGATTTGTTAATAAGATTTTTTTTTGAAGCTAATCCGGCTATCATTCCAAATCCGCTTTATTGCTGCTGTCGCGCAACAAAGCGGGATTTTCCCTTCTATCCGGGCTAAAAAAGTGGTAAATTGAACAATTGTAATTCATAATTACGATTCATCCTAAAATTACGACAATTCAGTAACTATTAAATTCGTATTGTCAATATCCGAATTACATTTGTATTAAATTAAAGCACTTATGAAAAGAGATTGGTTAAATATAGAAAGTTGGAATCCTGAAATGATGCGTCAATTTATATGGTTAATCGCAACTCTATTCGTTTCGTTTTGGATTTATAAATTCATACTATCCATTATCAAAAAACAAGAAAGCAAAGTCAAAGAGCAAAAAATCATTGCAGGAACTGCTTCTGCCAAATTTGAAACACTAAAAAACCAAATCGACCCGCATTTTCTTTTCAATAGTCTCAATGTTTTAAGTTCATTAATTGAAGAAAATCCCGAAAATGCACAACGGTTTACCACTTCCTTGTCAAAAGTATATCGGTATGTTTTGGAACAAAAAGACAAAGATTTGGTTTCAATTGAAGAAGAATTGGCTTTTGCAAAAACCTATATGAATTTGTTGCAAATGCGTTTTGAAAATAGTCTTTCATATGAATTACCTCCAAATTATGAAGAGATTGCTTCGTCCCTCGCAATGACAGGAATGAAGGTTGTGCCGCTTTCTTTACAATTACTATTAGAAAACGCCGTAAAACACAACATCATAAGTGAACAAAAACCATTGCACATTAAAATTTATATCGAAAACGATGCATTGGTAATTCAAAATAATTTTCAAAAGAAAGCCGTATTGCAAGACGGACAAGGCGTTGGAATCCAAAATATTATCAGCCGCTATGAAATTATTACCGACAGAAAAGTTTCAATTGAACAAAACGAAAACACATTTACAGTCAAATTACCAATACTAACAAAACAAATTACAATTATGGAAAATTCAAATTACGATGAAGAAAACGCTTATTACAAAGCAAAACGACAAGTGGACGAACTAAGAAAATTTTACACCAGTTTAATTTCTTATTGTGTAGTAATTCCGCTTCTTATATTTATTAACCTCAAATTCTCTTCACAATTTCAATGGTTTTGGTTTCCTGCATTTGGTTGGGGATTCGGACTAATAATGAAAGGACTTCGGGTTTTTGGTTATAGTTCCAATTGGGAAGAACGTAAAATCCAACAAATTTTAAACAAAGAAGAAAATAAACAAAATTGGAAATAATAATAGAAAATAAATACAAAATGGAAAATCAATTTCAAAAAGATGCACGTTATTATGCTGCGAAAAAAAGAGTAAAAAGCACCGTTGGATTTTATGTTCACCTCACGGTTTATCTTATCATTA
>CANFVB010000191.1 GCA_947450355.1 Bacteroidota bacterium | reverse complement strand
GAATCTGATTTCAATACTTTTCAATGGATTGACGATAACCTAAATTGGTTTTCGTGTGATATTTATGGGAAAATTTCCTTAATTAGAAAAGTCGCTGATTTTGATAAAATCCAAATTCTAAATTCCGAATTGCTACTTTTTTCAAAAGGGGAACACTTGTATTTTCAAGACTTTAAATTAAATACAACCGCAGAAGTTCAAAATGTTAATAAAAGCTTTGAATTTTTCACTTACAAAGACCAAATTTTATCTATTTTTACAAATCGACAAATTAAGAATTATAAAATAATAGTACCATAATGCACATAGCTATAGCAGGAAATATCGGAGCTGGAAAAACATCATTAACGCGCTTATTAGCAAAGCATTTCAAGTGGGAGCCTCATTTTGAAGATGTTGTTGACAATCCATATTTAGATGATTTTTACCATCAAATGGAACGTTGGTCATTTAATTTACAAATCTATTTCCTAAACAGTCGTTTTAGACAGGTTTTACAAATTCGTGAAAGCGGTAAAAAAATCATTCAAGACCGAACGATTTATGAAGATGCACATATTTTTGCGCCCAATCTTCACGCTATGGGATTGATGACCAATCGTGATTTTCAAAACTACAGTTCTCTTTTTGATTTAATGGAAGGACTTGTAGCCCCGCCAGATATGCTTATTTATTTGAGAAGTTCTATTCCAAATTTGGTTTCTCAAATCCACAAACGAGGCCGGGAATACGAAAACACAATTTCTATTGATTATTTGAATCGTTTGAACGAAAGATACGAAGCTTGGGTTACTTCCTATTCAAAAGGAAAACTTTTAATTATCGATGTTGACAATATTGATTTTGTTAATAATCCTGAGGATTTGGGAATGATTATCAATAAAATTGACGCTGAATTGAATGGTTTGTTTTAGGCTAATAATTATTCCTAAACCAAACTTTCATCCATTCTCTTTTTAAAATCAAAAATGCGACTTCTTCGGCTAAGATTACCAAATCGGAGCCGTCTAATTTTTTAATTTGTTCTTCGGGAACATCAATAATATAGAGTAAGTTGAGGTATTCTGCGAATTTATATTGAATTAATCGATATATTTTTTCGTGTAATTGTGCTTTTAATTCTTCGGGTTCAATTGAAATTGGAAAATCAATTGATTCATTTGCTAAATTGAAATCTTTATTGATTTGTTCAATTAATTTCAAATATAAATTATCTTTTGATGCTTCGATTAGCAATAAATCGGTATTTATAGGAGCAATAAATGTTTTTGAATCCATTGTAAACTAAACTTTTCTACCCATTAAATTTTCCCCGAAAGATTGTAATATTTCCTTTTTCTCATTATCAATACTGATTTTTTGTAGCGTTTCAAATGCTTTTAAAGTAAACTCTTGAATTGCTTTTTTAGTTTCAAACGCCGCACCAGTCGCCAAAAAAATCTCTTTTACAGAATTTATCTTTTCGGAATTATCTTCTGGATGAATCGAAAATAAATGTGTCAATTGTTCGGCTTGTTCTTTAGATGCAAATTCGTACGCTTTAAGATACAAATAGGTTTTTTTGTTTTCTATAATATCGCCGCCAACTTGTTTTCCAAAGGTTTCTGGATTTCCAAAAGCATCTAAATAATCATCTTGTAATTGAAATGCCAAACCTAAATTCAAACCAAAATCATAAATTAAGTTGGCATTTTCTTCAGAAGTTTCAGCAATTATCGCGCCCATTTTCATTGCCGCAGCAACAAGAACCGCCGTTTTGTATTCTATCATTTTCAAATAATCCGGAATGGAAACATCATCACGAGTTTCAAAATCTACATCCCATTGTTGCCCTTCGCAAACTTCCAATGCTGTTTTACTGAACAATTTTGCTAAATCTCTAAAAACGGCGGGTTCGTATTTTTCAAAATATTGATACGCCAAAATCAACATCGCATCGCCTGAAAGAATTCCGGTATTAATGTCCCATTTTTCGTGAACCGTTTCATTGCCTCTTCGCAAAGGCGCATCGTCCATAATATCATCGTGAATGAGTGAAAAATTATGAAAAACTTCAACGGCAAGTGCAGCTGGCAATGCTTTTTTATAGTCTGCATCAAAAACTTCGGCACTCATTAATGTTAAAACGGGACGCATTCTTTTTCCGCCAAGTCCTAATATATAATGAATTGGATCATACAGATTTTTAGGCTCTTTGGTTTCATATTGCGTTTGCAAATAGTCGGAAATAAATTCTTGATACTGATAAATAGAATGCATTATTCTTTTTTTATAGGTTTAGATTGAAAAGAGGTTTCTTTAAAATCTTTGCGTCTTACAAAGAAACTCAAAAAAGTTTGAACTTGAAACTTTCTCAATTGTTAATTAAATGTAAATACTTTGGAAACTATTTTGGTATTCAAAGTTTCCATTGTAGATTTGCACAAAATTAACCCTTTTAATCTTACAGAATGAAAGATAAAATCATATCAAAAGCAAGTGATTTATTTTTGAAACTTGGTTTTAAAAGCGTCACAATGGATGATATTGCTGGGGAAATGTGTATTTCAAAAAAAACAATTTATAAGTTTTTTTGCAATAAAGAAGTTTTAATCGAGGAAAGTACGGCGGCTGTTCATTATCAAGTTCATGACATTATTAGCGAAATAGTAGCTAAAAAATACAATGCTATCGAAGAAAATTTCGAAATCAGAAAGATGTTCAAGGAAATGTTTAAATCGGCAGATACGTCACCAATTTATCAATTAAAAAAGCATTATCCTGAAATTTACGAGAAAGTAATTGCAAGGGAAATCAATGAATGCAATACGGTTTTCAAGCAAAATATTGAAAATGGAATTTTACAAGGTTTGTATCGAAAAGGAATTTCGGTTGAAACGTATGTCCGATTTTACTATAATTTGGTTTTTAGTATAAAAGAACAAACAAGTTCCGAAAAAGAAGGGCAACAATTAGAATTAGAAATATTAGAATACCATACACGAGCAATTGCAACGCCAGCAGGAATTGCAGAACTAGAAAAACAATTAATGAACATTGAACTATAATGAAAAAAGTAATCTTGATTACCTTATTATCTTTTGCAATCACTGCAAAATCGCAAGAAAAACCAAAAAGTTTTTCATTTAACCTAGAAGAAGCAATTAATTATGCTCTAAGCAATAATTATTCAGCAATAAATGCAACCCGAGATATTGCTTCCGCAAAAAGCAAAAAGTGGGAAACTACCGCAATGGGTTTGCCACAAATTAATGCAAGTTTAGATTATCAAAACAATTTTGAATTGCAAAAATCACTTATTCCTGCTCAGTTTTTTGGAGGAAATCCCGGAGAATTTGCTGAAGTGGCATTTGGAACAAAACACAATATGAACGCCAGAACTACCTTAAGTCAATTGATTTTTGACGGTTCCTATATTGTAGCCTTGCAAGCGTCAAAAACCTATTTGAAATTTTATGAAAATGCCAAACAAAAAACAGATGTTGAAATCAAAGAAATGGTTGTCAATGCTTATGGAAATGTTTTGTTGGCAGAAGAAAGCATCTT
>CANFVB010000190.1 GCA_947450355.1 Bacteroidota bacterium | reverse complement strand
GGTGTTTCCAACAATTAGTCCTGGCAAAGCCAATAAATCAACTCGGTCATAGTCAATGTGATTTCCACTTAAACCAAGAATAACAGATAAATCTGCCTTTTTGAAATTGATTCTATCATGAATAAAAACAGATTGCTGGTTGGTTGTATATTTGTAATAAGCTCCATCAGCAATAGCAGTTACCAAAAGCGGGTTCGTGTCGTCAGTTCCAGTAAATCTGAAGCTTGACGCCAAAGATTTACATTGTTGAATTTCTGTTCCAACATTCAACACATTTTCAATAGAAGAAGAAAGATCATTTGACTTAGTAAAAACAGAACGAATTCCATAATTTGGTGAATTTGTTTGTCCAGAAGCTCCTGCGGAAACACTTTCAATATCAGTTCCAGAGTAAAAAAGTACCGTAGAATTACTGAATGATTTGGTAAATTTAAAGTTATTAGAAATACCAAAACGAGTAGATTGCATATTTAAATGTGCGTTTTTCTTAGCATAAGCATCATTTCCTGGGTCATTATTGGCATAATAATCAGCGTATGGAATTTGACCAGAAATTCCTTCGTGTGAAAAATTATGACTTAAAAACACAGAAACAGTTTGCTTGTCAGAAAATTTAAAGTCGCCTTTGTATGTAAAAAAGTTCTTTAAACTTTCACCGTGAGGACGATATCCATCCGATTGAAGATGCCCATAATTCAAAAACATTGAAGCATTATCAGTTACATAATCCAAGCGAGTATTGGTTTGCAATAAACCAAAAGAACCCGCAGTTGTATTCTGACTCAATGAGGTTCCTTTTTCTTCTGAATTTTTCAAATAAAACCGAACAACTCCACCAACACCGCCACCATACATTGTAGCCGCCGGCCCTTTTATCACTTCAATATTATCAACAACCGAAAAATCCACATCGTCTAAAATCGTAACTCCTTCTGCATTTGTCAAAGGAAATTGATTGTAATAGGCTTTAATTCCCCAATTGTTGAATTTTTGATCGTTTCCATATCCTCGAATAACAATTCTTTGTCCACCAACTTGCGTTCTTTTATCGACTTGAACACCCGCCATAACTCCTAAACTTTGCTCTAAAAAAGCAGGATTATTTCGGTTCAATTCTTCCGAAGTTAAGACTTCAGTGGTTTGACCGTGTCTTTTATATTCTGCTCGTTCTTTTAAAGTTTTTTTACGGGCTTTTACAGTAACATTTTTTAAATTATTGATTGAATCTTGTTTTGTTTGCGCTTCAATTTGAAACGAAAGTAACGTAACTATAAATAGTACAACTATTTTTATTTTCATCTTTTTGTTTTTATTATTAATAATGATTGCACGGCAGGAATTTGCCGTTGATTTAAATGGTTTCATCTAAGATTAAATCGCTTAAAGCAAATTTAAAACACAAACGAAATTGCCACTAGTTTATAGGAATAATCAGAAATTAGATTCTGAATTAAACGCTATAAATTAGTAGTTTTCACTTAAACTAATTTAATATTAATTATAAAAAACGGGGAGGTGGCGATACAACAGTCAAGGTTCTATCGGAATTACGAATATTTAATTTATCGAAAATTGAAGTAGTTGAAATAGAATAACGTTGCGGAATTACAATTTCTTTAGAAGGCAGAAATACAGCAAAAAAAATGGAATTTATAGAACGCATTGCTTTTTTACCATTTGGACTTTTGGCAAAATAACCATTTACATAACTATCTAAATTTTGAAATAATTTCTTTTCTTGAATATCATCAATGCATTTCAAAATGCCTGATTTTTCAATTTTTACAATATCATATATTCTGCCGTTGTACCAAAATTCTTTTTCTTTTTTCTCCCATTTAAAAGAATTTTCTTTCGAAATTTTATTCAAATTAAAAAACTGATATTCATTGGCATTTAAACTTTTCTTGATTTTTGTTTTCATTTCAGACTTAATACTATTTTTCATAATACTAAAACTGATGAAGTATCCACCAATTTGGTAAATGAAAATAGAAAAAAGTAAGTAAAAAATGATTTTTTTCATATCAGGAAAACATTCCTTTTGTAAACTAAGATACGAAAGTAGTTTATTTTAATAAATATTCAAAAAAAATGAATTTCATTTTTATTTTCAACTTTTGTTAAATAAAACAAAATGTGTTTGATTTTGAAAAGTGTTTAACTATTATTTATTAATCATAAACATCTAAAACGCAACTAAATAAGCACAAAACATCGATTAAAAGCAAATAAATAGGATAATAAACAAAAGTTAATAAAATTATACTTTTTGTTTTGTTTGTTTAAAATATTATTTCTATTTTTATTTTTTTAACTATTAAATCCCTCGTTATGAAATTAAATTGTGTAGTTGTAGAAGACAGTACTTTGCAAAGAATGTTGATTGTAAAATTAGTAAGCAATCATCCGAATTTGAGATTAGTGGGCAATTATTCTAATGCAATAGAAGCCAAAAACTGCCTTACGGTAAATGATATTGACTTGATTTTCTTAGATGTAGAAATGCCTGTAATAAATGGATTTAACTTTTTAGACGCTTTAAAAGTAAAACCGCAAATTGTATTTGTTACCGCAAAAGCAGATTATGCAATCAAAGCTTTTGATTATAATGCCACTGATTACTTGCAAAAACCAGTTTCATCCGATCGATTTAACGCTGCCGTAAAAAGAGCTTTGGACAATTACACTTTGACGCACGAACAGCCATTGGAAAGTGGCGAGCACATCTTCATTAAAAGTAATTTGAAAAAACTGAAAATTTATACTTCTAAAATAAAATGGATTGAAGCCTACGGCGATTATGTGAAAGTAGTTACTGAAGATGCCAGCAATTTGGTACTTTCAACGATGAAATCCTTTGAAAATGATTTGTCAAAAGAACGATTCATTCGCGTTCATAAATCGTTTATCATCAACATTGATAAAGTGGAACGCTACAACAGTAAATTTGCAGAAATTGGACCAACAAAAATTCCATTAAGCAGAAATAAAAAAGAGAATTTAGCGAAAGCATTGGCTGCAAGCTAATAAAAATCAACGTTAATAATAACCCGAATAGAGCGATACGACGGAACTGCTTCAAAACTATTGAGCATTTTCTGAATTGTTTTTTTTGTATTTACAATAGAAATATTCATCGGAATTTTCACCATTATCGTTCTGATATATTCATTGCGAATCCTACTAATTGGCGGTTCTTCGGGACCTAAAACAGGCATTGGAAGATTTTGTTGCATCACTTGATACAGCCACATTGAGCCTTGTTTGAGCTTGTCAAAATCCCGATGTTTTAAAGTCAGTTTCACCAATTTAAAATACGGCGGGTATTTATAAATTTGTCGTTCATACAATTGTTCGTTGTACATTCCCACATAATCATTTTTCGTAACTTGCTGAATCGTGTTGTGCAACGGCGAATACGTTTGAATGATAACTTTACCTTGTTTTTCTGAACGTCCAGACCGTCCTGAAACTTGTGTCATCATTTGGAAACTTCTTTCAAAAGCCCTGAAATCGGGATGATACAGCATATTATCGGCATTCATAATTC
>CANFVB010000189.1 GCA_947450355.1 Bacteroidota bacterium | reverse complement strand
ATTCCTTTTGAATATTTGTTGTTATAGGACAAACAATTGTTGAAGGATGTGGAATTTTGTTTAATAAATTTGTCTGGACAATTAAAACAAGTCTTGATTTTCCTGCTTCTGTTCCAATTTGCAGATTCAAGTCTGCAATCCAAATTTCGTATTGATTAATCTGCATAATCTATTTTTTCAAAATCCTTTAAAATGTTCATTGAATCATTTTTTACTAACTCTGATTCAGCTTTCAGTCTTTTTTCTAAAATCTGTCTTTTTTGAATCTTGTTATAATGTTCAATAGCTTCATTAATATATCTATTTCTGGGCATACTAATTCTTGAAAGAATTTTTTCTGTTTCTCCGAATATTGAATCGTCAATTTTTAATGATATTGTTTTCATATTCTTAAATGTTATATTACAAAGGCATATCTTTTTTGTATATCACAATCATTTATCATATTTTTTTGCTAGTTTATATCATAGAATGCGCGGTCGGATTGGGGTAATCTTTGTGGGTCTGGGTCCTATACTCCTCCGCTGGGGTTTAAAATATATATTTTATGGTTCTGGAATGATACCTTGAGGTCATTAAGTGCGTCAACGGGGTCTCGAAGTCCGTCAATGGGGTTCTGAAGTGCATCAACGGGGTCTCGAAGTGCAATTTTGGGGTTCTATGACCCGAAATTGGGGTTCGAGACCCCAATTTCGGGGTCTTGAACCTCAAATTATCATTGTTTAACCCCAACAGAAGACTAAAAAACCCTAATGAACCTGTTTTTTAAAGCGTTGGTGGGGTTGTTGACGCTGTTGTTCTGCTAAAAAACTGTTTCATATCGTTCATTTTGGTTTTGCTTACCCTGTTTAGGATTTTCGGCTTGCTCCTTTTTGTTTGATTAACCCAATCAGGGTTTTGGGCTCTAATTGGGTTGGGTAATTGTGGCTTGTATTGGCTTGCTTTCGTTTATAGATATGGATTGCAAATCCGCTATCAGTTGTAGGGACATATCCGCACCATCTCGGGTTACACAAATAACCGAATCAACGTTTCTAACAAATAAACATTTTTTTAACCATATAAGGAATGTAAGGGCATTTAAGAGTTATTGGTTGGTGGTTGACGTTTTGAAAAAAAGAATCTGAAATAAATTCAGATTGACAAATAGAGAGATTTTTTTCGCCAAAGATTAGACAGATTAAACGGATTTTCACAAATAACCGAATCAACGATTCTAACAAATAAACGATTAAACGATTAAACGATTAAACCTTTTTTTCATCATATAAGAGCATTTAAGTTAGGTAGTTCTTATAAAAATAAAGGTTGTGAGGGTTCGGGATTCCCTAGCCCAGATTGAAGTGGAAAGCCCGCAGTGAAAAAAGGTAGTTTTTCTTGCCGAAAAAGAGCGACCGAAGGAAGCTCCTTTTTCGGCTTAGAAAAACACCTTTTTGAATGAGGACTTGGAACGGAAAGCTGGAAATAGCTCCTGATTGCTTCGAAACTCGCAATGACAATTAGAATTTAATCGAAACGAATTGCTTTTATCGGGGAAATTTTTGTGATGATGTACGACGGGATTAATAAAATGAGTAAACAGATTAGGATTGTGCCGAGGTTTAGTAGCAAAATATAGCCGAAATCGAGGTAAACTGGGGCTTGGTTGACATAATAATTTTCGGGGTTGAGTTTGATTATTCCGAATTTTTGTTGGATTAAAAGTAATCCGATGCCGATTGTATTGCCCCAAAAAAGTCCTTTTGCGATTAAATAGAAGGCGTTATAGAGGAATATTTTTCGGACTGCCCAATTGTTTGCGCCCAAAGCTTTGAGAATTCCTATCATTTGTGTGCGCTCCAAAATGAGTACTAAAAGTGCTACGACCATATTGATTGTGGCGACTGCAATCATGATTATGAGGATGACGATGATGTTGAAATCGAATAATTTGAGCCATTCGAAGATGTAATAATATTTTTCGACGATGGTTTGGGTGTCGAGTGAAGAGCCTGTTTGCTCATAAACTTCTTGCCCTTTTTCCTTGATGGTGTTGAAATCGTCCACGAAAACTTCGAATGCACCGACTTGATCTGGACTCCATTTATTGATGCGTTGCAAATGTCGGATGTCACCTATTATATAGGACGCGTCGAATTCTTGAAATCCGGAATTGAAAATGCCTGTGATTTTGAAAACGCGAAGATTTGGTTTTTGATTCGTGTCTTCTTTCATAAAAAAGGTGTTGAATCGGTCGCCAACTTTCAGGTTTAATCGGTTGGCAAGAAATTCAGAAACGAGAACTTCTTCGTTGAGTTGGTTGTTTAAATTTGGTAAATTCCCAGCCACAAGATACTCTTTTAGGTTTTCCCATTGGTAGTCTTTTCCAACGCCTTTGAAAATTATTCCTTCGAAAGCGGTTTCTGTTCTAATAATTCCAGCTTTGGTTGCGACTGCCTGAATGTGGTTGATTCCTGATACGTTTTTGAATTTTGGGTAGAAATCTTGGTGAGTAGAAATGGGTGTTATACTGAGTTGCGACTGATTTTCGTCGTAATTTGTGATGCTAATATGTCCATTGAAAGCGGCAACTTTTTGGCGGATTTTTTGCTGCAAACCAATTCCTGTGGCAATGGAAACAATCATCATAATCATACCAATTGCAATTGCTGCAATCGCAATTTTTATAATTGGCGCAGATATACTACTTTTATGGTCTCGAGCAGTGATGAGTCTTTTGGCTATGAAATATTCTAAATTCAATAGTTTTTGTGATTTGATATTGCAAAGTTGGATTACTTCACTCGAGTCAAAATTACGTTTTTAGAATTTATTTTCAAGTATTTAAGTTAATTAATTATTTTTCGGACAAATAAATATGATTCAAAATAGAGCTGCAATATTAAAAAACCAAACGATTTCTGGAAAAAGAAGACTTCCTTATGTATTTATTGTTTCGATTTCGCTGTTGATCTTTTCGTGTAAACCTGCACAAAAAGGGATTCGGAATTCGGTTGCGACCAATAAAAGTACCGTTATTAATAGTGAAAAAACAAGTCGTTTTAGCACTGGCGCAGATAATTATAAATCCTATTTTTCATTATTAGATGGTAAAAAAGTTGGGGTTGTAACCAATCAAACGGGAATTGTTTTGTATGATTCAATTTATATGCTTCCTGATTCAAATGGACTTTCGCACGTTGAAGGGTATGACAGAAAAAAAAGTCATTTGGTTGATTTTTTAGTAAAAAACAAAATTACTATTCAAAAAATATATGCACCAGAACACGGTTTTCGCGGAACTGCTGATGCTGGGGAACACGTTATTGATGGGAAAGATGTTAAAACAGGAATCCCAATTATTTCACTTTATGGCGAAAACAGAAAGCCAAAACCCGAGCAATTAGAAGGAATTGAGGTTTTGATTTTTGATTTACAAGATGTTGGCGCTCGTTTTTATACCTACATCTCTACGTTGCATTATATTATGGAAGCTTGTGCCGAAAACAACATTCAGTTGCTTGTTTTAGATCGTCCAAATCCGAATATTTCGATTGTTGACGGTCCAGTTTTAGAGAAAGAATT
>CANFVB010000188.1 GCA_947450355.1 Bacteroidota bacterium | reverse complement strand
TGTACTTACAAATTTATCATAGTAAAAAGTTTTCACTCCCCAGATTAAATTCAACTGCGTCAAAATTCTTTTGTTGGATGTAAATACCAAAATATCTGCTTGCGGACGCCATGCCGAAATTTGAAAAGCTGTATAACCACTATTTGTCAAGGTGCAAATTGCTTTTGCTTTAATAGCATTTGCCATTTGAGCAGCATGCTGACAAATTGTTTTCGTAATATACCGATTCGTTTTAATTTGCGGGGTATTTTGTGGCACTTGAATTAGCGGAGAATCTTCAACCGCTTCAATAATTTGTGTCATTTTTTGGATTACTTGAACAGGATAATTCCCTACAGAAGTTTCTCCAGAAAGCATCACAGCATCAGCACCATCCATAACAGAATTAGCAACATCATTCACCTCAGCACGCGTTGGTGTTAGGCTTGTAATCATTGTTTCCATCATTTGTGTAGCAATAATAACAGGAATTCTAGCTGTTTTAGCTTTATGTACCAGTTTTTTCTGAATTAACGGTACTTCGTGAGCAGGAACTTCAACACCTAAATCACCACGGGCAACCATCAAACCATCACAATGCGTGATAATAGAATCGATGTTTTCAACTCCTTCAGGCTTTTCAATTTTAGCAATAATTGGAATTTTATGATCCGAATGTTTTGCAATTAGGTCTTGCAATTCCATTAAATCTTCAGCTGTTCTAACAAATGAAAGTGCAATCCAATCTACTTTTTGCTCAATAGCAAATATCGCATCACGAATATCTTTTTCTGTTAATGCAGGCAATGAAACTTTCGTATTTGGAAGATTTACTCCTTTTTTAGATTTCAAAGGACCGCCTTGAATTACTTTGGCAACAACTTCTGTAGTTCTATTTGTAGAAACAACTTCAAACATCAATTTTCCGTCATCAAGAAGAATATTTTCCCCTGGATTAACATCATTTGGAAATTCTTTATAGTTCATATAAACGCGTTCCTTTGTTCCAGGAACGTCTTCGGCAGTTTGAAAAGTAATAATATCTCCAGGATTCACAATTACTTCTTCATTCATTACCCCAACACGAAGTTTAGGCCCTTGTAAATCGCCAAGAATCGCTGCAGTGTAGCCAAATTCGTCGTTTAATCCTCTGATTAAATCAATTTTTGCTTTAACATCTGAATAATCTGCGTGAGAAAAATTCACTCTAAAAACATTTACTCCAGCCTCAATCATATCTTTCAAGACTTCTCTTGTACTACACGCGGGGCCCAATGTTGCTACAATTTTAGTTTTTTTGTTTGTTGACATTTTTATTAAAAAATTAAATTATTTTTTGACTTTATTTTATTTGTATCTACTGAATAAACGGTTGATATTCTTGCTATTGTATTAATTTTAGCAATAATTTTTTCAATGTCATTATCGCTATTTTCAACTTTCAGAAAGTAATCTACTTTTTTAAATTCTGGTAAAAGATAGGCTTTGGTGGCTACCTCATAAGAAGAATTTGCAAATAAATTCTGATTGTTATCCGATTTCAAAATGGTTACTTCATTTTTATTTTGGATTAAACTCCAACAACTATCGGTAGCATTATTTTCATAAATAAACCTCGAAAAACCAGTAACTCCTTCTTTGATATTTATTTGGATTTCGCTTTTACTTTTGCCTAATAAAATGGGCAATTTCTGATTCAAAAAATACGCCAATCGATAATCTTCTAATGAAGTATGAATTGCAATGAGTTCATAATCAACCTCGTCAAATTCATCGATATGTAATTTATGAATTGCCATTTCCGTTTAAATAAGTTGTAAATATACCATTTCTAAGCAATTAAACGGTCACAAAAATACGATGTTACCTTTATTTTACTAACGAAAACGATGTAGATTGATAAAATTATGATTTATTTTTTATCGATTTTATCTTGAAATGCAAAGTAAGCTCTTTGAGATGCTTTTTCCTCTGCCTTCTTTTTTGAAGTTGCTCTTGCTTTTGCAATCACTTTATCGTCAATACTGAATTTTACGCCAAATAAGCGTTCGCCAGAACTGTCGTTGTCTTCAAAAACATCAAAATGAAAGGTCTTTTTCTCTTTTTGACACCATTCAATCAATAAACTTTTATAGCTAATGACTTTTCCTTCCAATTTTGCAATATCTACATAAGGAACGATAACTCGTTTTTGGATGAATTTTTCACAATAGGTATAACCTCGGTCTAAATAAATGGCACCAACAAGTGATTCAAAAAGATTTCCGTGAATATTTTCCCCAAAATGCTGAATAGGAACTTTACTATCTAAAAATTGAACTAAATTCAAATCCCGACCCAATTCATTCAAATGTTCACGACTTACAATCTTTGACCGCATTTTTGTTAAATAACCTTCATCTCCAGCGGGTGCTTTATCGAATAAATAAGCGGCAATTATAGAACTCAACATCGAATCGCCTAAAAATTCCAATCTTTCGTAGTTTATTGGATTTCCTTTGGTGTCAATTTTACTTGTAGAACGATGGATAAATGCTTTTTTGTAATAACTAATTTCTATTGGTTTAAAACCAAGTATTTTTTGAATATCAGTAAAAAAAATCCCGTCTTCTTCAGATCGGGATTTTTGAAATATTTTTCTGATTATACTCATAGAATACTATTAAAGATCTAATTTTTTAACCAATACGCACGCATTGTGACCACCAAAACCAAATGTGTTGCTCATCAATACTTTTACGTCTCTTTTTTGAGCCGTATTGAAAGTAAAATTCAAATTGTTGTCAATACCTTCATCGTCTGTGAAATGATTTATTGTTGGAGGAATTATTCCGTGTTTGATTGCAAGAATTGAAGAAATTGTTTCAATTGCACCAGCCGCTCCCAATAAATGTCCTGTCATCGATTTTGTCGAATTCAAGTTCATTGAATAGGCGTGTTCTCCAAAAACGTGAAGAATAGCTTTGCTTTCGGCAATGTCTCCAAGTGGCGTTGAGGTACCGTGCATGTTCACACCATCAACATCTGTAGGTTTCAAACCAGCATCTCTCAAGCAGTTAATCATTACGTTTTTTGCACCCAATCCTTCAGGATGTGGCGCTGTAATATGATAGGCATCAGCAGACATTCCGCCTCCGCCAATTTCACAATAAATAGTAGCACCACGAGCAATTGCATGTTCGTATTCTTCTAAAACTAACGCTCCTGCACCTTCTCCAAGAATAAAACCATCACGGTCTTTGTCCATTGGTCGGGAAGCAGTTTTTGGATCATCATTTCTAGTTGATAAAGCGTGCATCGCATTGAAACCACCCATTCCAGCAATTGTAACTGCAGCTTCTGAACCACCTGTTACCATTGCATCAGCGTGACCCAAACGAATATAATTGAAAGCATCAATAATTGCATTTGTAGAAGAAGCACACGCAGAAACGGTTGCGAAATTTGGACCTCTAAAACCATATTTTATTGAAATATGACCACAAGCAATATCAGAAATCATCTTTGGAATAAAAAACGGATTGAATCTTGGCGTTCCATCACCTGCAGCGAAATTCAACATTTCAATTTGAAAAGTTTCTAATCCACCAATTCCAGA
>CANFVB010000187.1 GCA_947450355.1 Bacteroidota bacterium | reverse complement strand
TACATTGTAGGGGTTATCGAGTCCTAAAAAACAATACGATAAAAGTCTAAATTTGAAAGAAAAAACATTTTATTTAATAGCTTTTTGCAATCTTTCAACTAAAGGATTTTCCAATAATTTGATTTGATTCACGGCAATCTTTGCGATTTCGGTTGCGCCTTTTAATGAAAAATGAGTATTGTCTTCTTTGGCTTCTGGATAGTAGGGAATTTCACCCGCTTTGAAGTACAAATGCAATTGTTTTGACTTTTCAGGGCCGTAGGAAGTTTCCAATAGTTCACTGAAATATTCCATATCTATAAAGGGAACTTTGTAATCTTGGGCAACCAAACGGGCTTCCATGGTATATTCTCCATGCGAACCAATTAAAACGCCTTGCTCATTAAAATTCCTTCTTGCTACCGATGAAAATAAGATTGGAATGGCTCCTTTTTCTCTGGCTTCTTTTACAAAACGAATTAAATTATATCTGTAAGCCGTATGTGGATTTGTATATCGTAATGAATCGGCTACTTTTTCATCATTATGACCAAATTGAATAAACACATAATCTCCTGATTTTAGCACTTTAAATACCGCTTCCCATTTTTTTTCAGCGATAAAACTTTTGGTGCTACGCCCGTTCACGGCTCTATTATCAATGATGGTATTGTCATTGAAAAATGTTGGTAATACTTGTCCCCAACCCCGTTCTGGATTTTCATCAGGCTTAACTTTATTAGCCATTGTAGAATCTCCAATTAAATAAATCGTGGTTTTTTGGGCAAAAATATTTAGTGAAAGTAACACTAAAAAGAGGAATTTGTATTTCATGATAGTATTTTTTTTTAGTATTATTTATTTGACATTAAACCTTCTATTGCTTTAGCAAACTCAGAACCCATAATAGTTTGTAAAGTATATTTTTTAGCTTCTGATTTCTTCAATTGGCGCGACCACAAAACTCTTTTTTGAGGAAGAAATCCTTCGCCCTTACAATTGTATTCGGCATAAAAAGAAGTGGATTCGGCTTCAGGTTTGGACCAATTATCCCAACCTTCAGGCTTGATGTGTTTCCCCATTTCGCAATCGATGAAAACGGTTTTTGCATGAATTCTCCAAGGTCGTCCTAGATATACCGAATCGACATTTGCGGAAGCGGTCAATTTACAATTTTTAAAAACTAAGCCAAAATCAACCCCTTCAGGAGTTGAAGCAGCGGTAATAAAAGAATTTTTCAAGCTATGAATGGTACAATTTTCAAATAAAACGGTTGCTGCGCCAAAAATAAAATCAGTGGTTCCTTCAATATAACAGGAATTAAAATACTGTTTGTTGTTTTTTCCAGTAACGTATAATGTGTCTTGATTGCCAATAATCGAACAATTTGTAATACACACTTCATTGGCATTCAAAGCCAACGCTACGGCTTGACCAACTTCCCCAGAAGCATTTTTTATGGTTAGGTTTTGAGCCATAAAACCGTCTCCTTCAACCAATAAAGTATAGGTGTAAAAAGTACTATTTATGCCTAAATTTAATTTATTAAAATAATCATCAAAAGTAATAACGGTGTTTTCTTTGCTTTCGCCAATCAATGAAATGTTGGGATTCCATTCATGAACTTTAACTTTTTCATGGTAAATTCCATTTTTTACAAAGATGGTTTTTCGTTTATACGGAAATGATTTTGATGCATTTATTGCCTCCTGAATTGAACTGAAATCTCCACTTCCATCTTGCGCAACGACGCTATAAAAATCGTCTTTTAGTTTTTTCTCTACTATTTGCGACTGAACATCTGCAATGCTACTGCAAATAAACAACACGATAATAAGTACTTTATTGGAATATTTCATCTTAAATTTGGAGTTGAAATTTTATCTGTTCAATTCTAAGGCAGCCAAAATAAATGCTCCCGTAGCTTTTGGATCGTTGTCTTTTTTTCTTTCATTCACGTAATATTCATAAGAACCATCTCTGTAGGGTTCCCCTCCCAATCCAGCAACGGCGCAGGCTTGCGTAATAGTAACTTCACCATCGGCATCTACTTTTATCAATTGAGTGGTTAAACCATCAAAAGCTTTATTAGCAACTTCTTTGAATTTTTTAGGTAAATATCCTTTGTTTACGCCTTTTGCGAGTGCATACGCAAACATTGAACTCCCCGATGATTCTAAATAATTTCCTTCTTTACCGCCTTTATCAGTAACTTGATACCATAATCCTGAAGCATCTTGAGATTTTGCAAGCGCTTTTGCAATTTTATTTAAATAGCAAACTAATTCTTTTTGCTTTGGGTCATTTTTAGGAAAATAATCCAAAACATCTACCAAAGCCATGGCGTACCATCCAATAGAGCGGGACCAAAAATTAGGTGAAGTTCCTGTTTCTTTATTGGCCCAAGGCATCAATTTGCTTTCATCCCAAGCATGATATAACAAACCTGTTTTTTTATCGGTAGCATTTTGTTGCATTAACTCAAACTGTTTTGCCACATCTTCCAATTGTTTGCCCTCTTCAAATACCGATGTATATTGTGCATAAAAAGGTTCACCCATATACAATCCATCCAGCCACATTTGGTTTGGATATCTTTTTTTATGCCAAAAACCACCTTCTTTAGTTCGGGGTTGTTCTGCTAATTGCTTTCTTAATAGCTTCATCGCTTCTAAATATCGTGGCTCTTTTGTAGTTTCATAAAGATTAAAAAGAATTCTTCCAGCAGTTACCATATCAATATTATAATCGTCAAACTTGTAGGTTTTTATAGTTCCTTTCTCATCAATTAAAACATCAGTATAATTTTTGATATAGTCGTAATACTGCTTATTTCCAGTTTTTTTATATAATTTCTCGAAAGATGTTAAGACTAATCCATGCACATAATCCCATTTTGGTGTTGATTGCTCATCAATTTGATAGGCTTGCGGATGCCTTTTCATGATTGACAAAGCCATTCTTTCTGACCATTTTAGAGAGTCATTTATTGAAAGTGAACCTTTATTTTCTTGTTGTGGTTGCACCTGATTGTTATTTGCAGTAGCAAAAAAATGCAACAATAAAAATGCAACAACTACATAATATTTAATAGTATTTTTCATAGAATTATTCTTTATTATTTATTTATCCAATTCAATTGCTGCCAAAATAAATGCCCCTACTCCAACAGAATTATCTATTGATTTTTTGCCATCGGTATATTGTTTATAGGAACCATCTCGAAAAGGCGTTCCTCCCAAACCTGCGCTAAAACTAATTTGTTCCAAATGAACTTCCCCATTTTGATCTACTTTTACGAAATCTTTTACAATTCCAGTAAACGCTTTATTGGCAATTTTCTTATACTTTTTTGGCAAATATCCTTTTTTTACGCCTTTTGCAAAAGCATAGGCAAACATAGAAGAACTTGATGTTTCCAAGAAATTACCTTCTTTAGTTCCTGCATCTGTTACTTGAAACCACAATCCCGATTTGTCTTGCTGTTTGGTAATGGCAATGGCAACTTCATTCAAATAGGATACCAATTCTTTGTATTTTGGATGTTCTTTTGGATAATAATCCAACACATCGACCAACGCCATTGCATACCAACCTACTGCTCTTGACCAAATGGTTGGCGAAG
>CANFVB010000186.1 GCA_947450355.1 Bacteroidota bacterium | reverse complement strand
TATGAGAAACGTAACCGAAACGGTTAAGCAATTAATCATCATTAATATTATCTTTTTTATTGGGACACAAATTTTAGGCGATGTTGCCTACAAATACTTGTCTTTATATTATCCTGAAAACCCAGATTTTAAGTATTGGCAGCCGTTGACGCATATGTTTATGCACGGAAATGTAATGCATATTTTCTTTAATATGTTTGCTTTATTTTCCTTTGGAACTGCTTTAGAGCAAATGTGGGGTGCGAAAAAATTCTTGTTTTTCTATATTTCTTGCGGATTAGGTGCAGCATTTATTCATATACTTTCCAATTATTTTTTCTTCCACGATGGAATGAATACGCTTTTAGCAAATGGAATTCAGAAATCAGAAATTTTACAGGTTTTGGGTGAAGGTAAGTACGATTCAAGATGGACAGAAATTTTATCAAAATCGGGTTTTGAGAGTTTTACGTCTGCATTTATGACGCCCGCAGTTGGTGCTTCGGGTGCAATTTATGGGGTTTTGGTTGCCTTTGCCTTTATGTTCCCAAATGCTGAATTGGCTTTGATGTTTATTCCAATTCCAATAAAAGCTAAATATTTTGTGCCTGTAATTGTAGGATTAGACTTGTTTTCAGGTGTTACAGGATTTTCTGTTTTTGGTGGTGGAATTGCCCATTTTGCTCACGTTGGTGGTGCATTGTTCGGATTTTTAATGGTTTGGTATTGGAAAAAAAATCAGTTTGATTCAAATCGTTGGAATTAATCAGTAATCAGTAATCAGTAATCAGTTTGTAGTGTTCAGTAAAAAAATAAATAAATGAGTATAATTGAAGATTTGAAATTGCAATTTAAAATTGGTGATGTTGTAACAAAATTGATATTTTGGAACATTGCTTTTTTTGCTATTCCAAGTATTGTATTTGGTGTTTTACCTTTGTTTAAAGTCAATATTGATTATCTCAATTATGTGAGTTTGTCTTCAAATCCATTGGATTTACTCTGGAAACCTTGGACAATTTTTTCGTATGCCTTTTTCCATTTTGGAATTTTTCACATTCTCTTTAATCTGTTGATGTTGAATTTTGCAGGAAGATTATTCTTGATATTCTTCAATCAAAAGCAATTGTTGAGTTTGTATTTTGTCGGTTCGCTATTTGCGGGCGGTATTTATATGCTGAGTTATATGTTTTTTCCAGCTTTGGCAAATGTAAATACGTCTTTGGTTGGCGCTTCTGCATCAGTAATGGCAATTCTTTTCGCAACAGTTTCCTATTCTCCTTTGATGGAAATTAGGCTGCTATTTTTTGGAAATGTAAAATTATGGCATATTGCTTTAGTTTTAATTGTAATTGATTTGTTTCAATTGCCAATGGAAAATACAGGCGGACATTTATCGCATATTGGTGGTGCTTTTTTTGGTTATATTTACACTCAATTATTGAAGAATGGAACTGATATTTGTGGATGGTTCACTTCAATTTTAGACTTTTTTGCCAGTATATTCAGCGGAAAAAAGACAATGCCTTTCAAAAAAGTACATAGAAATTATAAAGCTCCTGTAGCAAAAAAAGTTTCTAAAATTGTCACAAAAGATAAAGGGCAGCAACAAATTGACGAAATTTTAGATAAAATTAGCCAATCAGGTTATGATAGTTTAACAAAAGAAGAAAAAGAATTCCTGTTTAAAGCAGGGAAATAATTATGTTAATTTAATAAATGAAAAAGCTTTCTTGGTTTAATAAAGTGGTGTTTTTTATCAATATAGTTTTGGCTGTATTGACTTTCATTGCTTATGTTTTACCGTTTTTAGCTCCCAAATTATTCCCAGTTTTGTCTGCGTTAACATTGCTTTTGCCATTATTTTTAATTCTAAATGGGCTTTTCTTTATTTATTGGGGCATCCAACTCAAACGACAAATAATCTTACCCGCATTGGTTTTGCTGATGGGAATTACATTTATCAATAAATTCTATAAATTTTCAGCTACAGATTTACCCAAAGAAGAAAAAGATTTTGTGGTAATGAGTTATAATGTGCGTTTGTTTAATTTATTCAAATGGTTGAACGACGATAATGTTCCCGACGAAATTTTGGATTTTATAAACGAGCAAAATCCTGATATTCTTTGTATTCAAGAATTTTCAACAGCAGCCAAATTAGATTTGAAGATTTATCCGTATAAATATGTTTTTATGCAAGGAAAAAAAATTAAAACAGGGCAAGCCATTTTTTCTAAATATCCAATTATAGACGAAGGAAATTTAGTGTTTCCAAATTCTAATAATAATGCCATTTTTGCTGATATAAAAAAGGGAAAAGACATTATTCGGGTTTATAATATGCACATGCAATCCATAAAAATATCACCTGATGTAAATGAAATTTCTGAAAATATTGACGGAATCAACCAAGATAAATCGCAAGTTTTGATTATAAGAATCAGTAAAGCATTTAAAAAACAACAGCAACAAGCGGAAATATTGATGAATCACAAAAAAGAATGTGAGTATCCAATTATCATTTGTGGCGATATGAATAATAGTCCCTATTCCTACGTTTATCGAAGTATTAAAGGATCTTTAAACGATTGTTTTGAAGAAGCAGGTTCTGGTTTTGGACAAACCTATAATTTCAAATATTATCCGGCACGTATCGATTATATTTTTGCTGATAAAGTGATGAAAGTCAAAAATTTCACGAGTTTCCCCGAATTTATAAATTCCGATCATAGCCCTGTAATTGCAAGATTAGCAATGGATTAATTTAGATTCCCTGCTCTTTCAAATAATCTAAAGCAAATCGACCTTCATTAAAAAGTAAATCCAAAATACTTAAATTATTTATAAATCCGTGTTTTTCTCCAAATACTTGTGTGTAAGAATCAAAAGCAGAAGTATCTTTTTTTCCATCGGCTAAATTTCTAAAATCGAAACAATTGGTGGCTTCTTGAAAATATTCAGTTGTTTTTTCAAATTCTAATCTCATACCCAAGCATTTAGAAACAATAGCAATCGTTTCAAAATTTAAATCAATTAAAAAAGTATGTTTTTTAGTAAAAATGGGTTGTAATGCATCTTCAAAATACTCAAAAAATGGGGAAGTTCTATATGCTGCTTCGAGAGATTTAAAATGCTGTTTTTGCCAATCGAAAGCTGTTTCAAGTTTGATTTCTTTCGTCTTTTGATGCCTTTCTTTACTGTGTTTTACAGGAATATTCAACATCAAAATTCCATTTGGACTATAAATATACGTTCGGTTTCTATTGGTTTGCTTCTGAAAATTATCTTCAACTTCAAACACAATTGAATCCGCCTTTGCCATAGCCGCAAAATTACTTATTGAAGGGAAATAGGTGGGAAGAAGTAAAGTGTTCATATTTGTCCAAAGTTTTAAACGTCATAATGTCGAAAGTCTAATAGTTGTATTCATAACAGACTTTAAGACTTTCGACTTTGCAACATTTGACTAATTTTATTTCTTTCTCCTAACAAAATAACTAATTCCAAAATAGGCAATTAATGCTAATAAGAAATATTTGAAATACGATTGTGGTTGCCCATCGCCGCTAACGGTTGTGAAAACTCTATCCCAACGAATTTTGTTGAATCCTTTTCCATTTGGAT
>CANFVB010000185.1 GCA_947450355.1 Bacteroidota bacterium | reverse complement strand
GTGTGTCCGATTTTATCTGTCAAATATTTCCAACCGTCCCAGTCATTTTCATCCATCCCATCTTCAATAGAAATAATTGGATATTTAGACGCCAATTCAGCCAAATAATCTGCTTGTTCTTCTGACGATCTGATTTTTCCTGTTGGTCCTTCAAATTTTGTATAATCGTATTTACCGTTTACATAGAATTCAGAAGCAGCACAATCTAAGGCAACCATAATTTCATCACCAAAAGAATATCCAGCAGCTTCAACCGCTTTTTTGATTGTATCCAAAGCATCTTCCGTTCCACCAGCTAAATTTGGTGCAAAACCACCTTCGTCACCAACAGCGGTACTTAAACCTCTGTCGTGTAAAACTTTTTTAAGGTTGTGGAAAATTTCCGTTCCCATTTGCATTGCTTGCGTGAAAGTTGTCGCTTTTACTGGAATAATCATAAATTCTTGAAACGCGATCGGCGCATCAGAATGAGAACCACCGTTGATGATATTCATCATTGGAACGGGTAATGTGTTGGCGGAAACTCCACCGATATATCTGTATAATGGCAATCCCAATTCATTGGCTGCTGCTTTAGCTACTGCTAACGAAACTCCAAGAATGGCATTGGCACCCAAATTTGATTTGTTAGGTGTTCCATCTAAAGCAATCATCGTTTGATCGATTAGATTTTGCTCGAAGATTGATATTCCTAATAATTCTTCTGCAATTGTTGTATTTACATTTTCAACTGCTTTTAAAACTCCTTTTCCAAGGAATGCTTTACCACCATCACGTAATTCAGCAGCTTCATATTTTCCTGTTGATGCTCCAGAAGGAACCGCAGCTCTTCCTAAAACACCATTTTCAGTCACTACGTCAACTTCAATTGTTGGATTTCCTCTTGAATCGAAAATTTGTCTTGCGTGAATTTTGATAATAATGCTCATTTTTTCTTTTTTTATAATTGATTTATAATAGTTTCTAAATTGTATTGCAAATATATCATATCTATCGGAATGATTATTTGAAACAAATTAATGTTATTAACTCAAACGTTTTAGTTACTTGAAAGTTTCATATTATCTATGAATTGGTCAAATAAATAAGCTGCATCGTGAGGTCCAGGACTTGCTTCGGGATGGTATTGCACTGAAAAACAGCTTTTACTAATCATTCTCATTCCTGCAACTGTTCCATCATTTAAATGTAAATGGGTAATTTCAAAATCAGGATGGTTTTCTAATTCTTCTTTATTTACAGCAAAACCGTGATTTTGTGAAGTGATTTCTCCCTTTCCTGAAATTAGGTTTTTAATAGGATGATTAATTCCTCGGTGTCCATTAAACATTTTATAAGTTGAAATTCCATTGGCTAAGGCAATCATTTGGTGTCCTAAACAAATTCCAAAAACCGGCGTGTTTGTTTGCAATATTTGACGGGTAACTTCTTGCACTTCTTTCAATGGATCTGGATCGCCAGGACCGTTGGACAGAAAATACCCATCAGGATTGAAGGCTTTCAAATCTTCAAATGATGTGTTGTATGGAAAAACTTTAACATAACAATCTCTGGTGTCCAAACATCTTAAGATATTGGTTTTAATACCTAAATCTAAAGCAGCAATTTTATAGGTTGCGTTTTCGTTTCCGAAAAAATAAGGCGTTTTGGTAGAAACTTTAGACGCCAATTCTAATCCTTTCATATTAGGAACTAAAGCTAACTTTTCTTTTAATTCTTCAATTGAAGTTCCATCGGTGCAAATCACAGAATTCATAGCACCGTTTTCACGAATGTAACTCACTAATGCTCTTGTATCGAGATCGGAAATGACTACTAAATTTACTTTTTCAAAATAGTCGAAAAGGCTTTCTGAGGCATCGGGTCTTGAATAATTAAAACTGAAGTTTTTGCAAACCAATCCTGCTATTTTTATTCCATCGGAATCGACTTCTTGTTCGTGAACGCCGTAGTTTCCAATGTGTGGATTAGTAGCAACCATTATTTGTCCATAATAAGACGGGTCGGTAAATATTTCTTGGTATCCAGTCATTCCAGTATTAAAACAAACTTCCCCGAATGCAGTTCCTTCGATTCCGATGGATTTTCCGTGAAAAATGGTTCCGTCGCTAAGTAGTAGAATTGCAGGTTTTCTGTTTGAGTACTTCATTTTTGTTGTAGTTGTTGTGTTGTGGTTGCAAATTTAATTTAAAATATGATGCTATGAAAATTTAATTCCTCGAGAAGCTAAAAAAATCTGTTTAGCCCTGATGGAAATGGAAATCCCTCAAAATTGTGAGGCACGAAGCAATTTTGAGGATTGCAATGTACGGCAGGAATACGATTGGTTTAAAATGCCGAAAAATTCGCTCCAAAAAAAAAGGACAAACTAATTAAAGTTTGTCCTATTCTATTTGTTAAATAATGAAATTCATTATTCTGTAGCGTCAGTAGTATCGGCTTCAGCTGTTGGAGCTTCTGTAACTTCTTCTGAAGTTTCATCCGCTTTTTTAGCTTTTCCACCTCTACGGCTTTTTGCTTTTTTAACTTCTTTTTTACCACCGTTGTAAAGTTCATTGAAATCTACTAGTTCGATCATTGCCATATCGGCATTATCTCCTAAACGATTTCCAACTTTGATGATACGCGTATATCCACCTGGACGATCTCCAACTTTAGCAGCTACGTCTCTGAACAAGTCAGTTACGGCATATTTGCTACGTAAGTATGAAAAAACGATACGTCTGTTGTGCGTAGTATCCGCTTTTGATTTTGTAATTAAAGGCTCAACAAATTGTTTTAGCGCTTTTGCTTTAGCTACAGTTGTGTTAATACGTTTGTGCTCGATTAGAGAACAAGCCATATTAGCTAACATAGATTTTCTATGAGCAGTCTGTCTGCCTAAATGATTGAATTTTTTTCCGTGTCTCATTGGTATGTTAAATTTAATCCCGAATAAACGGGACTAGATTATTCTTTATCTAGTTTGTATTTAGCTAAATCCATTCCGAAGGTTAAATTTTTAATTGCAACTAGTTCATCTAGTTCAGTTAAAGATTTTTTACCGAAATTACGGAATTTCATTAGGTCATTTTTATTGAATGATACTAAGTCACCTAGTGTATCAACTTCAGCCGCTTTCAAACAATTTAATGCTCTTACAGATAAATCCATATCAACAAGCTTAGTTTTAAGCAATTGTCTCATGTGTAATGACTCTTCGTCATACGAATCAGTTTGAGCAATTTCGTCAGCCTCAAGTGTTATTCTTTCGTCAGAAAACAACATGAAATGGTGAATTAGAACTTTTGCAGCTTCGGTTAAAGCATCTTTTGGATTAATTGAACCGTCAGTTTTTATTTCAAAAACTAATTTTTCATAATCTGTTTTTTGCTCAACACGGAAATTTTCAATTGCATACTTTACATTTTTTACCGGAGTAAAAATAGAGTCAGTAAAAATTGTTCCAATTGCTGCGTTTTGTTTTTTGTTCTCTTCTGCAGGAACATATCCTCTACCTTTTTCAATTGTCAATTCGAAATTCAAATTAACTTTTTTATCAAGATTACAGATTACAAGTTCTGGGTTCAGTACTTGGAAACCTGAAATGAATTTTTGAAAATCACCAGCAGTAAGTTG
>CANFVB010000184.1 GCA_947450355.1 Bacteroidota bacterium | reverse complement strand
TATTTTTTTCTAAATTAATAACACGAATATTCATCGCTACAATTGTCAATTCTTCAACTGAAAGATTGTTAAACGGAGGGAATTGCTTTAAAAAATCAGCGATGCGAGTAGCAATAGTGTTCATTTATATATACTAATTAAATACTTTTTGTAAATTTAAACTTTATTATTAAATCATACAAGAATAGTGTGTTTTAAAATATTCTATTTTACATAATATAAATTATAGTTCAAATATATAACATATTCAAAATAGTTAGTTTTTAAGAAAATAATTACTTCTTCTTAACTTCTTTATTTACAATGACTTCTTTGTTTTGCAACATATAATTAGCCAACATTTTTTCAATTAATTCATCTTTGGTTAAATGATGGAAAACCGTTTTAATTCGGTCTTTAAATTCAATTGCCAATTCGTGATTTGGTTTGGTTTTGAATATTTGTTTTGCCCATAAAAACGCATTATTTTCATCAATACTAATAGCGTCTGGTTTTTTAAATGGAATAAATTTAATTCCCAATTCTTTTTCAAAACCTGCTATTTCACCAACTTCTTCTTTTTGCAAAACTGTCAAAGAAAGTCCTTTGGCACCCGCTCGTGCCGTTCTTCCGCTTCGATGCACATACGTTTCATAAACATCTGGCAAATGATAATTTACAACATACGAAATTGCTTGAACGTCAATTCCTCTGGCTGCTAAATCGGTGGCAACCAAAATATTGATGTGTCCTTCGCGAAATTGCCCCATAATTCTGTCCCGAATTGGTTGTGTCAAACTTCCGTGAATTGCACCCGAAGAAAATCTATTTATGGCTAAATTTTTAGCTAATTTGTTGACAGCAGCTTTTGTTTTGCAAAAAATTATACCCCGTTCTCCTTCTTTTGAAGAAAGAAAATGCATCAAAACATCTAATTTTTCAATTGGATCTACCACCACAAATTGATGATCTATTCCTTGATTTCCGACCGTTTCCATGTTGGCACTTACTTCTGTAACGTGCTTTGACATATAGTTTTGAACCAATTGTTTTATAGTTCCTGGCATTGTTGCGGAAAACAAAAATGTTCTTCTTTTTTTTGGTAATTCAGCTACAATTTCATCCAAACCTTCCTTTAAAATCGAAACCATTTCATCGGCTTCATCAAGAACCAAATACTTAGTTTCCTTAATGTTTATGGCTTTTCGTTGGATTAAATCTATCAAACGACCTGGCGTGGCTATTACGATATGAGTTGGTGATGTTAAGCGTTCTATTTGAGGTTTTATTGGGATTCCACCACAAATTGCAGCTATAGAAATCTCAGGTAAATATTTAGAATACGACTCTAAATTACTCAAAATTTGATGTCCTAATTCTCTGGTCGGTACTAATATTACCGCTTGAATGTTGGTTGCTTCCAAATCTATTAATTGCAATAATGGCAAACCAAAAGCAGCGGTTTTACCTGTTCCCGTTTTTGCAAGACCTACAAAATCATCGGTTTTAGTAAGTAAAATCGGGATTGCTTTCTCTTGAATTTCTGTTGGAATTGAAATTTTTAAATCGGATAAACCCTTAACTAATTCTTCTGAAACTCCTAAATCGTAAAATTGCTTTGACATAAAATAAATTTTGACAAAGGTAAACAGTCTTTCGACTAAATAAGAATCAACTTAGATAAATTGCATTATTTGATGTAAATAACTGAAAATCATCATTGTAAGTATTATTTTATAATAGTTTCAAAAAAGTGTCATTTGACGATAAAAACGGTTGTTTTAACACAAATTTAAAACTCAAAATTTGATTCAACTGTTACATTTGCAATGTGTTATAACAAAATAGCACAAAAAACAATGAATACAATTTACCTACTATTACGCTTTAAAATGAAAACAATTTCAACATTTATCGTGTTGCTCCTAACCTATTTTGGAAATGCACAAACCACTTCAACTGTAAACTATACGCCAATCACCACTGCAATAAATAACCCAGAAAGAGGTTTTTACAGACACACGGAAGTCCATTCTGCAAGTTATACAGGTTTGGATCAAAACACATTAAACGGTTACAAATCAAGTAATACAACACTTATTTTGAGAGTATTTTATTTAGAAAACTTTATAAATGCACCAATTTCAAGTTCTTATTTGAGTTCAATGCAATCCGACTTCAACAAAATTAGAAGTGCAGGAATAAAATGTATCGTTCGTTTTGCCTATTCTGACAATATTAACGGTGCTTTAGATGCTACAAAAGCGCAAATTTTGGCACATATCCAACAAGTAAAACCATTGTTGATTGCCAATGTGGATATTATTTCTTCAATGCAAGCGGGATTCATCGGTTCTTGGGGGGAATGGTATTATACCGATTATTTCGGAATGGGCCCGTCAGCAAGTGATTATGCCAACAGAAGAGAAGTTGTAGACGCTATTTTATCGGCTTTGCCAAGTTCAAGAATGGTGCAACTTCGAACTCCTACATTAAAACAAAAAACATATTCTACAACGTCGGCATTAACACAAAGCCAAGCATTTTCAGGTTCAAATATTGCGAGAATTGGTCATCATAATGATTGTTTCTTATCAAGTTCAACTGATTTCGGAACGTATAATAATGTATCAACAGAATATCCTTATTTGGAGCAAGAAACTAAATTTACTCCTATGGGTGGCGAAACGTGTGCCGTAAATGAGCCCCGTTCTCAATGTCCAACTGCAGTTGCTGAAATGCAGCAATTTCATTGGTCATATTTAAATTTCGATTATAATCCGAGTGTAATCAGCGGATTTCAAGCAGGTGCTTGCTTCCCAACTATTCAAAATCGATTGGGATATCGCTATGAATTAGTGAGTGGAACCTATCCAAAATCAGCGGCAATTGGAAGTTCAATGGCTGTAACTTTCAAAATAAACAATAGCGGATTTGCAACGGCATACAACCAAAGAACCGTTTATTTAGTGTTGCGAAATGCTTCAAGCAATCAAGAATATTCGATTGCTTTGAACACCGATCTAAGGTTGTGGTCGAGTGGTGTGGAAACAACTATTACTGAAAACGTTACACTTCCGTCAAATATGATTGCTGGAACTTATAACTTATTTCTGAATTTACCCGATGCAAATTCATCAATTAGTTCTCGTCCTGAATATTCCATCCGATTGGCAAATAATTCCACTTGGGAAGCAAATACAGGATATAATAATTTACTACAATCTGTAATAGTTTCAGGTACTTTAGGTGTTTCTGAAGCTTCAAAATTGCAAATGAAAATCTATCCTGTTCCAACAAATAATGAATTAATTATTGAAATGGATGGAATTAATGCGTATAAAGTTGGTGTTTTCAATTCAATTGGACAAAATGTTAAAGTGAAATCCGTTATGGAAAACAACAAAATTACATTGAATACTGATACATTAAGTGATGGTATCTATTTAGTTCAATTTGAGAACAATGACTTTAAAGAAACTAAAAAAATTATTGTAAGACACTAATCTAAATTCAATAAAAAAACCATAGTGATTGCTGCATATAAAAGTGCAACAATCACTATTTTTTTTGTCTTTTCTTTAGATTGTATTTTATGCCAAATTGAATCACATTAGAATAAAATTTCGATTGAGAATATAATTCAAATGAAGTTGTTATTGCTGTAAAATCCTT
>CANFVB010000183.1 GCA_947450355.1 Bacteroidota bacterium | reverse complement strand
TTTCTTTCTCCTAACAAAATAACTAATTCCAAAATAGGCAATTAATGCTAATAAGAAATATTTGAAATACGATTGTGGTTGCCCATCGCCGCTAACGGTTGTGAAAACTCTATCCCAACGAATTTTGTTGAATCCTTTTCCATTTGGATCCAAACTCATCCAAATAAAAACTGGTTTTCCAACGATATGATCTTCCGGTGTATAGCCAAAATACCTAGCGTCCAATGAGTTGTGACGGTTGTCTCCCATCATCCAATAATAGTTTTGTTTGAAAGTATAAGTAGTTGCAATTTGTCCGTTTATTCTAATTTCATTACCAGTAACTTTTAAATCATTGTTTTCATATTCACGAATAATCGTTTTATAAAAAGGCAAACTTTCAGAATTTAAAGCAACTGTAACTCCTTTTTTAGGAATATAAATTGGTCCAAAATTATCCAAATTCCATTTTGTATTATATGGAAATATCGCCGCTTCTGCTTCGTGAGAAATATTACGAATTACACTTTTTACAATCGGATTTAAACGCAAACGATTGGCGGATTCTTCAGTTAATGCTCTGAAATAAAAGGTATTTTGAGTGCTTTGATAAACGCCATCTGTAATATTCAATTCTTTAGTAATATACGTTTGGTCAAACCCAGTTCCATCGGTTGTTACAGTATAGGAATATTGCGGTTTTGCTCTTTCTGGCATCGGCATAATTTTGCCATTAATGTAAACAATTCCATCTTTTATTGATAAACTATCACCTGGAATACCAACGCAACGTTTTACATAATTGGTCTTTTTATCGATTGGTTTATCATATCTTTTATCCGCTGCTTTATACATATTAAATAAGGTATCCGCAGGCCAGTTAAAAACTACGATATCAGTTCTGTTAACTTCTTGCATTGCAAAAAATCGGAAATAAGGAAGTTGTGGATATCTTAAATAAGATTTTACATTTAATAGCGGCAAAGTATCGTGAACCATCGGCGCAGCTATCGGCGTCATTGGTGTTCTTGCTCCATAATGGAATTTACTCACAAATAAAAAGTCACCAACTAATAATGATTTTTCCAAGGAAGAAGTTGGAATTGTGTAAGGTTGCATTACATACGTGTGAACCAAAGTTGCCACAACAATTGCAAAAAGCAACGAACTAACAGTATCTGCCGTTTTGTTTGTAGGCTCTAAACTTCTATTATTGATGTAAACTAATTTTTGAGTGTAGTTGATATAATAAATATAAAATCCCAATGTCAACACTCCCAAAAGGGTATCCAATGTTGAGTTTTTTCCAAAACTTCTCAAAGTTTCTACCCAAACTACTGGAAACATAATTAGATTTACAACAGGAACAAACAATAATATCGTCCACCAAGGCGAACGGTTTATGATTTTCATCAAAATAACTGCGTTGTAAACCGGAATTGCCGCTTCCCATTTTTTTCTACCTGCGGCTTCATACAATTTCCAAGTTCCTAAAAAGTGAATTACTTGAACTATCAAGAAAAATACAAACCATTGAATTAGTGTCATACTATTTTATTTTAAAGTTTATGATAGATAACCGAATTAACGAATAACCGAATTACCAATATTTAATAAGTCTTTCATTGTGAAAACCCCTTTTTTACCCAAAATCCATTCAGCTGCAATTACAGCGCCCAAAGCAAATCCTTCTCTATTGTGTGCCAAATGTTTTATTTCGATTAAATCAACATCTGAATTATAGGAAACGGTGTGTGTGCCAGGAACATTTTCTATTCTTTTGGCATCAATTACGATATCATTTGACATTGGATTTTCCAAAGTCCAATTTTCATAACTACTGTTTTTTATGATTCCATTTGCCAATGAAATAGCGGTTCCACTTGGTGAATCTAATTTTTGTGTGTGATGAATTTCTTCAATTCCAACTTTATAAGCATCAAATTTTGACATAATTTTTGCCAAATATTCGTTCAATTCAAAGAAAATATTTACACCCAAACTAAAATTAGAACTACTAATAAAAGCAGTGTTTTTCTCTTTGCAAAGTTGCACCATATTTTCATATTCGCTCAACCAACCTGTAGTTCCAGAAATTACTGGGATTCCAAGTTTTAAAGCAGTCGAAATATTTTCAACAGCAGCATCTGGCGCACTAAAATCTATCGCAACATCAGCATTTTCAAGTCCGTCAAAGGAATCTTCAATAGATTTACGCAACATAATTTCGTGTCCGCGTTGCAACGCAATTTTTTCAATCACTTGCCCCATTTTTCCGTAACCTAAAAGTGCAATTTTCATTAAAAATGATAGTTTAAAGTCAATCCTAAATTTTGCTTGTAATTGATTTCATTTTCATAAAGTTCTGGACGTACCGACAATTTATCATTCACATTGAATTGCATCAAATGCGCATCAATATTAGCATCTATAATATTTAATAGATAAAAACCAACGGTTACTAAAACCGACATATCTCTATTTCGTTGATAAAACTGTTGTCCAGCAATCAATCTCGAATCGTCTAAATATTGAAAATCATCATCGTGATAGCCCTCTAATCTACGTTTATAGGCATTTCTGTAACTATTATATTTGGTGTTATTTACAGAGTAATAATATAATCCTGCTCCAATTCCTCCATAAATCAATGGAATTTTCCAATATTTTTTATTATAAACTTGCCCCAATCCTGGTAAAATAGCAGAATAAAATGCCGCTTTTGCAGGAGCCAAAGGATTTATTTCTTTGTATTTTAATTTTAAAGTGTCTTTTGCAACCAAAATCTCCACTTTTTTACCTTGAGCAAAAAGAGAAGTTGTTCCAATCAAGAACCCAATTAAAAATATGGAATAGAATTTTAGCACTACCCTTTTATTAATTTGATAATTCTATTGAAATCTTCTTCAGAATGAAATGGAATTGTAATTTTTCCTTTGCCATTTCCAGCAATTTTCACATCTACTTTAGCACCAAAATACTCTGTAATAGCTTTGTTTGCCTCCTCAGCTACAGCAAAAGTTGCTGTTTTTGCTTTAGGTGCAGTTTTAGGTTTCAAACTTTCTTGATAGTTTTTTACCAATGCTTCGGTCTCTCTAACAGAAAGATTTTGGCTTACAATTTTTTGGTAAATATCAGTTTGAACATCTTGATTTTCAATATTTATAATCGCACGACCGTGACCCATAGATATAAATCCGTCACGAATTCCCGTTTGAATAATTGGGTCTAATTTCAATAATCTCAAATAATTTGCAATCGTAGAACGCTTTTTCCCCACGCGCTCACTCATTTGCTCTTGCGTCAATTGAATTTCGTCAATCAATCTTTGGTACGACAACGCAATTTCAATAGGATCTAAATCGTGCCTTTGGATATTTTCTACCAAAGCCATCGTTAGCGATTCATTGTCGTTCGCAATTCGAATATAAGCGGGAACCACATTCAATCCTGCCAATTTTGAAGCACGTAATCTTCTTTCTCCAGAAATTAATTGGTATTTATTAAAGTCCGTTTTCCGAACCGTAATCGGTTGAATAACACCTAATTCCTTAATAGAAGTTGCCAGTTCTTTCAAAGATTCTTCATTGAAATTACTTCTTGGCTGAAAAGGATTTATCTCGATAGCATCAATTTCTAACTCGACAATATTTCCTACAACTTTATCTGCATTTTTATCATTAACCGACTTAATATCGTTTTC
>CANFVB010000182.1 GCA_947450355.1 Bacteroidota bacterium | reverse complement strand
GGTACGTACCTAAATAATGTTATAAATTGTAACAAAAACAACATTACTATTAAAGCTGCAAGTCCTGGAGGAGTTTTTTTAAATGGAACTAATGAAATTTATATAAGTGGTAATTACAACACATTTAGCGGTTTTCAGTTTACATCAGGCAACATTGGAACTAACTATCTAATAATAGTTTCAGGAAGTCATACGCTTTTATCACAACTCAATTTTAGTGGGTATTCAGCAAAAAAATACATCCAAATAAATGCGGGTACTCAATATAATGAAATTTCCTATTGTAATTTGGAAAAAAAGCCCGCTGCAGCAGAAATTGGTTGTACAATTCAAATTTCAACATCATTTACTATTCCTGGTTATCACAAAATTAGATATTGCTCTTTCCAAAATTATTACGGTTTGGGTGGCGATTACGGGAATGAACCTATACGAATCGGACTAAGTACTGAAAATTCAAACAAATCAAGAACAATTGTAGAACATTGTTATTTTAATAATACTGGACTTGGAGACAGCGAATCAGTATCAATCAAAAGTCAAGAAAATACGATTCGTTTTTGTACTTTCACAAATCAACAAAATGCAATGATAAGTTTCCGAAATGGTGATAACAATGCTGCTTATAGTAATTTCTTTATTAATGCTGGAGGTATTAGAGTTAAGGAAGCAAACAATATATATTGCTATAATAATTATTTTCAAAATTCAGGAACAACAACAGGATCGAATTCAGCAGATGCCGTGACCTATGTTTACGATACTTCTACGTATCCAGTTGTGCTTCACAATATTAATTTTATTCATAATACTTTTTATAATTGTGCCAATATTGATTTTGGTGGAATTGGCGCAACAAATAATACTTGGGCAAATAATATTTTCAAGAAAGATTCCGGAAATATTTTCATGAATGCAAATGTAGGAACTACTTTTGTTGGTAATCTTTACCAAGGTTCTTTAGGGATAACAATTAATTCTGGAATGACTAGTACAAATCCACAACTTGGACTAAATACAGATAGTTATTACGGTCTTTTATCAAATAGTCCTGCTATTAACGCTGCCAATTCCAACTATCCTTCAATTTTAGACATTGCTAATATTGATGATGATCCTTTCATATTATCAGACATTAGTGGCCAGTCAAGACCAAATTCCGCAACTTCAAAAGATATAGGAAGTGATGAATATTCTACGGGAACAACAACAAATCATCCATTATTAGTTTCTGAAGTTGGCCCTTCTTATTTAGGAGGTCCCTGTAAAAATCTAACAGTTAGCAACTAAACAGAAAGTGCCGTTGTGTTTTTGACCTCACTTATCATAAAAGTACTGTGGGTACTGCCGATGTGTTCTAGTGTAGTCAATTTTGTTACCAAAAATTCTCGGTATGCTTCCATATCTTTGACTGCAATTTTTAAAATGTAGTCATAATCGCCACTCACGTGATGACATTCTAAAATTTCGGTTAGTTTAACCACTTCACTCTCAAACTTGGTTAGGAATTCTCGGGTGTGCTGAATGAGTTTGATATGACAAAAAACTACAAATCCTTTATCGACTTTAGAGCGATTCACTAAAACCACATATTTGTCGATAATTCCTTCGCGTTCCATTTTTTTGATACGCTCATATACTGCAGTTACTGACAAATTGAGTTTCAACGAAAGCTCTTTTGTGGTTTTTTTGCTGTCTGTTTGAAGCAGGAACAGTAATTTTTTATCTATTAAATCCATATTTTTTTAGTATTTCAATTATTTATAAAATTGGAAAGGTTTAAAAAAATCTATAAACCATTATTATTAAATGTAAAATTAGAAAATAAATCTAACAAATATTATTTATACAATAAAAAAAACTAAATACCTTAGATAGTATTGTATATAAATCTACAATTTTGTTATTTTGATTGTGTTTAATTTAAAACTAAAACGTACAAATAAACGTAAAACCCTAGCCCAGATAAAAGTGGATTGCAACGGATAGCTGGAAATAGCTCCTAAAAAAACTAAATAATTAAAATACTTATGGAAAATTTTAACCCCGCAGACAACATTCAGGACTTACAATATTTTGGAGAATTTGGAGGCGTAAATCCATCCATTTCAGATAGTTCGACCTATACTTTTCTGTCGGCAAAAACAATGTTTGACACATTTGAAGGAAATGCTGAAGGCTGTTATTTGTATTCCCGACACTCATCGCCAAGCAACTTATACCTCGACAAGGCAATGGCAGCAATGGAAGGAACAGAATCTGCCAATGTTTCAGCATCAGGAATGGGCGCCATAACTCCTACCCTTTTGCAGTTATGCGGACAGGGCGACCACATTGTTTCGAGCCGAACAATCTACGGCGGAACGTATGCTTTTTTGAAGAATTTCACGCCTAAATTTGGTATCAAAACCACGTTTGTTGACATCACAAAATTAGAAATCGTTGAAGCCGCAATTACACCAGAAACCAAAGTATTATATTGTGAAACCGTGAGCAATCCGTTGCTTGAAGTTGCCGATATTGCCTGTTTATCGAAGCTTGCCAAGAAATATAATTTGAAATTGGTGGTTGACAATACATTTTCGCCATTATCAGTTTCACCAGCACTTTTGGGAGCCGATATTGTGATTCACAGTTTAACGAAATACATCAACGGAAGCAGTGATACTGTGGGCGGAGTAACCTGTGCCTCGCAAGAATTTATCGATAGTTTGAAAAATGTAAACAACGGAGCTAGCATGCTTTTAGGACCAACAATGGACAGTTTGCGCTCGGCAAGTGTCATGAAAAACCTACGCACGCTGCACATTCGTATGAAGCAACACAGTTATAATGCGCTCTATTTGGCAGAACGATTCGAGAAAGATGGAATTAAAACCGTTTATCCAGGTTTAAAAAGCCACCCGAGCCACGAAATATATAAGAATATGATTAATCCAGAATACGGTTTTGGAGGAATGATGACGCTGGACGTTGGAACTTTAGACCAAGCAAACGCCTTAATGGAATTGATGCAAAGCAAGAATTTAGGCTATTTGGCGGTGAGTTTAGGATTCTATAAAACCTTGTTCAGCGCACCAGGAACGTCCACATCCAGTGAGATTCCTTTCGATGAACAAAAAGAAATGGGCTTAACCGACGGCTTAATTCGGTTTTCAATTGGACTCGACAACGACATCGAAAGAACCTACCAAAGCATGAAATCGTGCATGGTAGCACTCTCCATCCTTTAGTTTGTTTATTTAATTGTTGAGAAAATTCGCTGTTGTGTGTGCTTCAGCGGATTTTTTTTTGGGGCGCGCCATCGTTTATAACATTACCAGAAACTACTTTATTTTTCGTTAAACGATGTCAGGCTGTGCGTTGCAATCTTTGTTCCACTTCGTTCCACAAAGGATTTCCACTTCCATCCTTCGCGCAATCCAGATTAATGAATCAATTTAGATTTCTTACTTCATCAAATACCAAAAGACCTAAAACAAATTAAATTTCGTACATTTATAGTGAATAAATCTTACTTACTCTCTAAGCAAAGTACAACTTTCAAAATAAAAATAATGGAAAATTCAATTAAAAAACATTGGGAAACCGTCTATGAAACTAAAAATCCAGAACAAGTCAGTTGGACACAAGAAATCCCAAGAACTTCGTTAAATTTCATTCATTCCTTTGGATTAGACAAAAAAGCAAAAAT
>CANFVB010000181.1 GCA_947450355.1 Bacteroidota bacterium | reverse complement strand
CTCGAAATAAGTCGCCAGCGTAGCTCAGTTGGCTAGAGCAGCTGATTTGTAATCAGCAGGTCGTGGGTTCGAGTCCCTCCGCCGGCTCTTTTTAGAAAAACCATTTTACGAAAGTAAAATGGTTTTTTGTTTTATAAAATTTCTAATTTTTTTGATTTATCCCAAAATATTTTTTTCTAAACCAAAAAGCAAGATTAACTAAAGCTATTAATGCTGGTACTTCAACTAAAGGTCCAATTACTCCAGCAAATGCCTGTCCGCTATTTATTCCGAATACTCCGATAGACACCGCAATTGCTAATTCAAAATTATTTCCTGTAGCTGTGAAAGCAATAGCTGTTGACTTTGAATAATCAGCTCCAAAATACTTCCCAATAAAGAAACTAAGTACAAACATTATGATGAAATAAATTACTAATGGAAGTGCGATTCGAACTACATCAAGAGGAATTTGTACGATTAGTTCTCCTTTTAAACTGAACATTACTATAATTGTGAAAAGTAAGGCAATAAGTGTAATGGGTGAAATAAAAGGGACATATTTGTTTTGAAACCATTCCATTCCTTTTAATTTAATTATTGTGTAACGAGATAATATTCCAAGTCCAAATGGGATTCCTAAATAAATGCCAACACTTTTTGCAATTTGGCTAATGCTAATTGCAATATCAAAGCCTGTATATCCAAATATTGGGGGTAATATTGTGATGAATATATATGCATAAACACTATATAATATAACTTGAAATACGCTATTTAATGCGATAAGTCCTGCTGCATATTCTCGATTTCCATCTGCAAGATCAATCCAAACGACTACCATCGCAATACATCGAGCTAATCCAATTAGAATTACTCCGATCATGTATTCTGGATATCCTTTTAAGAAGAGTAGTGCTAAAAAAAACATTAGAATTGGTCCGATAACCCAATTTAGTAGTAAGGATGCGCCAAGTACTCTTGTGTTTTTGAAAACTTCTCCAATTTCTTCATATTTCACTTTCGCTAATGGCGGATACATCATTAAAATTAATCCAATCGCTAATGGAATATTTGTAGTTCCATTTGAAAATGAATTAATAAAACTACCAGTTGAAGGTATAAAATATCCTAAAGCCACTCCGATTCCCATTGCTGTAAAAATCCAAAGTGTTAGAAATTTATCTAGAAAATTCAATTTTTTTTCCCCTGTTGTAGATGTTAAAATAATTGGTTCCATTTTACTGTTTTTTTATTTGTGAAAACACATAAAGCATTTCAGTTGCAATCTGAATACTTCGTTCCTCATATTTTTCAGATTGTTGAGGTGTATTATCAAAAGTTTTTGGATCTTCAAAAGTAATTGGAAAACGTTTCTCTGCTCCAATAATAAATGGGCATCCTACATCGGCATTTGAGCAAGTCATGATTGCAGCAAATTCTTCACAAGGATTGAATTCATTATTAAATGTTTTAGAAAAACCAATAATTGGATGTTCGTTTTCGGAATATTTTATGGAATAAATTGGATTGTTCGTTGCTGCAATTTTATTAATTTGAAATCCTTGATTAACTAATGTGTCTGAAACTAATGGAAACATTGCGGTTTCCTCGGTTCCACCTGAATAGCAAAAAACCTTTTCAATGTTATATTTTGCAGCAGCCGTTTGTGCCCAAATTTGACTAAAATGACTTCTTCGGGAATTGTGAGTACAAATGAAGTTTAATCTTATGGATTCCTGATTACTTACTTTTTCTTGAATATAATTGATTAAAGGGATTAATAGTGTTTGTCGTTCTTTAGTAATAGAATTAATTTTTAAAGAATTAATTGTGTCTTGTATTTGAGGAAAAATTTTTGTTTTTGTTTTTGTCATTTTATGATTTTAGGTTTAACAGCATTGTTTTGTTTCTTCACAATTGCTTGTAATATTTTTTCTTTTTTCTCCGTTTATTGTTATTTTTTGAAATAAATCTATTATTTTTTCAAAACCAATTTCATTAATGCAATAGCAAATGGAATTTCCCTCAAAGTTTCCTTTTATTAGTCCTGCATTTTTAAGTTCTTTTAAATGTTGAGAAATGGTAGGCTGAGCAAGTGGCAACTCATTTACGATATCTCCACATATACATGATTCAACTTTTAATAAGTACTCAATAATTGCTATTCTAGCTGGATGTCCCAAAGCTTTTGCTACTATTCCCAATTCATTTTGATGTGCTGAAAAGCCTTCTGTTTTAGAAATTCCCATTGTTATATTTTTATATTGCAATATTACGATATTTAATTTTAAATTTCAAATTATTAATAAATTAATTAAAATAAGTTTTAGAAATACCCAATTATCTGTTTGAATTCTTATTTTTACTAAAAAATACTATGAAAATAATAATCATAAACGGCCCAAATCTCAATCTTTTAGGGAAAAGAGAGCCTGAAATTTATGGGAGTCAAACATTTGAATCTTATTTTGATGGATTAAAAGCTAAATTCCCACAGATTGAACTTGTCTATTTTCAAAGTAATATAGAAGGAGAGTTAATTTCTAAAATTCAGGAAGTTGGTTTTACATATGATGGTATTGTTTTAAACGCTGCTGCATATACTCATACTTCTATTGGAATCGGCGATGCGGTAAAAGCTATTTCTACTCCTATTATAGAAGTTCATATCTCAAATACTTTTTCTCGCGAAACTTTTCGCCATCAATCTTATATTTCTCCAAATGCAAAAGGTGTAATTATAGGTTTTGGAATGAAAAGTTATGATTTGGCTTTGCAATCCTTTTTATAATTTTCTAGAGTTTATTATCTCTAGAAAATATAATGAAAATAATGTAACAATTATATTATCCAATCGTCTTTACTATACAAACCAATACTCACTATGAAAAAAATATTCTTATTCCTACTTTTAGCCTCTTTCGCTACTTTTGCTCAAATTAAAGGAACCGTTTCCGATGAAAAAGGAAATCCCCTACCCTTCGTAACTGTTTTTTCTGCGAATACCTACAATGGAACAACTTCCAATGATAGCGGAAAATACGAATTGAATATTAAAACTATTGGGAAGCAAACTATCGTGTTTCAATATTTAGGATTTAAAACTCAAAAAATTTCGATTTTGGTTGAAAAGCTACCTTATATATTAGATGTAAAAATGTATGAGGAAAATTTCACCTTAAATGAAGTTGTAATTAATCCAAAAGACAATCCTGCCAATGCGATAATTAGAAGTGCTATTGCCAATAAAAAAGAAAACTCTGATAAAACTGCTAAATTTAAAGCCGATTTTTATTCTCGTGGAATTTTTAAAGTGAAAGATTTACCTAAAAAAATTATGGGTATGAAAGTAGATGCGGGAGCGGAAATGGGTTCCACTTTAGATTCTACAGGAAGCGGCATAATTTACTTATCTGAAACCGTTTCTAAAATAACCTTTGAGAAACCAAATAATTTAAAAGAGAAAATTATCGCATCAAAAGTTAGCGGAGATAACAATGGTTTTAGTTATAATACGGCTAAATCTGCGACTTATGATTTTTATAATAACACTTTAGATTTCGATATTAGTCTGATTTCACCAATTGCAAACAACGCCTTTAATTATTATAAATACAAATTGGAAGGTACTTTTTTTGATGAAAACAACCAGCAAATTTGTAAAATAAAAGTAATTCCCAAACGAGATAAGGAACCTGTTTTTGAAGGATACAT
>CANFVB010000180.1 GCA_947450355.1 Bacteroidota bacterium | reverse complement strand
TGCTAATATTCGCATTCTTTAACTTAGAAAGCATTTCACTAAGTGCCACTTTATCTGTGTCAATATCGTAAAAAACGAAATCTATTTTATTTTCAATTAATTTTTGTTTTGTAGCGATGCAAAAATGGCAATCTGAACTTCCATAAATAAAGATTGGTTTTTTGATTTTTTCAATATTTTTTTCAGATTTCACAATTGCTTGAGCGCTCAAATTGAATTGAGACATCATAAGAAAAATCAAAAATAAGTACATTACTTTTTTCATATTCAAATAGAAATAATATTAAAAACAATTCCCATACTATAAAAGTACAGGAATTGCCCTAACAAAAACAAAAATGAAATTTTATTAGAATCTATAAGACAACGCCATAGAAAGTGATCTTCCTGAGAATGGTCTTGCTCTTACATAATTCACTGTATTTTCAGTAATACTTCCTTCTTCAACTTCAGTAATTGCTAAAGTATCCAATAGATTATTTCCAGAAACATTTAATGATAATCCTTTAGTGATTCCAATTTCTACGAAACCATTAATTAAAACAAAACCGTTCATTACCAATTGATTGCTGTCTTGTGCAAACGCTTTTGATTGACCTAAAAAGCTTAATCCAACAGCATTTGATTTAGAGAATTTATAAGAAGGTATGAAACTGTACATTAATTTAGGTTGTCTTCTTGGCGCATTTCCTGCATTTGCTCCTGAAGTAATTTCAGCTTTAGTGTATGTTAAACCACCACGTAAATCAAAATTTTTGCTAACATTGTAAGCCGTTTCCAATTCTAATCCTAATGATTTGTAGTTATTTTGAGTTAAAACCGTTGGGTTTGTAGCTTCAAATCCTGATTGTTCATCTGTTTTAGCGTAGAAGAAAGTTCCGTAAACATATCCTTTTGAGAATTTTTGTTTGTAACCTAATTCCGCTTGAGAAAGGTAATCTAAAGAATTAATTAAATCACCGTTTAAATAAGATGCTGCAGGTCTTTCAAACAAAATACGATCTGCTTTTGCAGAAGCACCTCTGCTATATCTTGCAAAAAATGATTGATTATTACTTAATGCATAATTTGCACCTAATGAATAAGAAACATAATTATAATCATAATGAACAGCAGTAGTATTAGCATTATTAATTGCTGAAACACTACTTTCTGGAGCGCTAATAATTCCATCATGATTAATATCAAATGAAGATTGTGAGCTACCTGCAAATGAACCAGTAACTTTACCCATATCATAACGAACACCACCATCTATTGAAAGTTTGTCATTTGCTTCAAGCGAAACATTTAAGTAAGGCGCAGAAACATTGTATTGTGTGTCGTAATTTCTTGTACAACAGTTACCCCAAGCAGGAACACCATAAGCATATAAACCATTATCAGATAATGAACTTCCTGACGCATTTGTCACATTTAGTAAACGTGGGTTTGAATCTGAAACTTCTTGTAAATACGAGTTCCACATCCAAGACATTGAAATATTTTGAATTGATTTAAAATAACCAGCTGTAACACCAACTTTATCGAATTTTTTAGTCACTTTTAAATCATTCATAAAATTATTGAAGTCGTTCAATTGTGTATCAAACATGTGAATTCTTGCTACTAAACCATTTGCAGTATTGAAAGGAGTTCCTGAATTTGCATAAGACAAAGTAGAACCTGTACCGAAAGAATTTGCAATAGTAGCAGCCGTTCCAACTTCTGAAGGGAAAGGAGAAATAAATCCACCAGAATTAGCAGTATATCTTCCATTTTCAGTAATTTTCCAACCATCTTCTAGGTCAAAAGCAGCATTTATTCCTAATGATTTTGAAACTGGATGCATTCCATCAGCAACACTAGCTCTTCGCAATTGCCCATCAGGACCTAAACCAACATTTTGAGATAAAAATACCGATTGTAAAGCACCTTTAGTTGCATTAAATCCAGGTACATTTCCCCAAACAGGATTTGAATTTGTCCCAGAAACTTGAACTGGCATTGGCATATAAGCCGCAGCTCTATCGTTCAAGAATTTTGCATAAACTGTTACACTTCCTTTATCAAACTCTTTAGTAATATTAAATTTAGCTTGACCACCATTATTTGCTGTAAAACCAGTGTTTCTAACCCCTTCACCAGCTCTGTAAAATCCACCTGCATGGAAATATAATCCGTCTCCAATTTTTGCGCCGTAATCTAAATCAGTTCTAAAATTGTTGTAATCAAGTCCAAAACTTGTACTCATTGTTCCACCTTCAACTTTACCAGTTTTGCTAATAAAGTTAATGATTCCTCCTGGAGAATTAGAAGATAAAATTGATGCTGAACCTCCACGAATGGCTTCTATTTTAGCAACATTTCCATCAAATCTTGTAAAAATATCTGCTGTTGCAAATGAAATATCTCCAAACAAAAGCACTGGAAGACCATCTTCTTGTAATTGTAAATATTTTGAACCACCTGAAGAAATTGGCACACCACGAACTGCGATGTTTGCATTTCCTTCACCACCAGTAGATTCTGAACGAATTCCAGGAATTGTTCTGAAAATTTCGGCAGTTGATCTTGGAGCTGATTGCTCAATTTGTCTGATTCCTAAAGTCGTAATCGAAACACTCGACTTAATTTTGGTTTTTGGATTCACGACACCTGTAACAAAAACCTCTTCAAGAGCATTTGTTTTAGTAGAGTCAGTAACCACTTTCGTTTCTTTTTGTGAAAACATTGAATTGGCAAATAATAGCGCCATCAATAATCCAAATTTTTTCAATAAAGTAATTCTTTTCATAGTTTAAAATTGAATAATTAATAATTTGTTGTTAATAGTTTTACGAAATTAGTTTTAATTTCAACTTATTTTTACGAAATAATGCCGAAAACGTTTTCGATAATACCGAAAACGTTTTCGATTTTATATATAATTTTTTATGATATTTGTAATATGAAAGAAATAACCTTGAAACAGATTGCTGAGACTTTAGGAATTTCGATTACTACTGTTTCCAAAGCATTGAAAAACTATTCTGATGTTAGTCCAAAAACCAAAAAAATGGTTCTTGAATTAGCGGAACAACTTCATTATACTCCGAATAGTTTTGCTGTAAATTTAAGAACAAAAGAGTCAAAAACAATAGGATTAATTATCCCAGAAGTAGTACATCACTTTTTTTCTAATGTTGTAAATGGTATTATTGCCGAAGCAGAAAAAAATGGTTATCTCGTAATTATATTGCAATCCAACGAATCTTTAGAGTTAGAAAAAAAGCAAGTTGAACTTTTAATTAACAAACGAGTTGATGGAATTGTGATGTCACTTTCTAACGAATCGAATGATGACGAACATTTAAAAGAAATTATTCGTCGGGGAATTCCGTTCGTTCAATTTGATAAGATTTCAAAATTAATTCCAAGCTCAAAAGTTATAATAAATGACCAAAAAGCAGCAATGGAAGCTGTTCAGCATCTTATAGATAATGGCTGTAAACGGATTGCTCATATTCGTGGCCCGGTAAATCCACAAAATGCAATTGATAGATTCATTGGATATAAAAAAGCATTAGAAAAAAATGCAATTCCGTTTGATTCAAGTTTTGTTTATACCTGCGAAAATGTGACTTTTGAAGAAGGCTTATTCTTTGCTAAAAAAATAGTTGAAGAACATCCCGATGTGGATGGAATTTTTGTAATTACCGATTTAGTTGCTGTTGGGGTTCTAACTTATTTC
>CANFVB010000179.1 GCA_947450355.1 Bacteroidota bacterium | reverse complement strand
GAATTTTTCCGAAAGCATCTCAATTTCCTCTCTAACTTTCTTTTCGATATTCGAAATCGTCACGGGTTCGCCTCGCATTTCAAGTTTTTCTGAAGTTGTAACCGCTTCTGGCATCGCAATCCAAAGAATTATATACGCTAAAATTCCAGTTCCCCAAGCAATAGACATAATCAAAAGAAAGATTCTAAGCCAAACTTTATCCACACCAAAATAATGTCCCAAACCAGCAAGAACGCCACCAATCATACCGTTTTCGGTATCGCGATACAACTTTTTCGTAATTTTATTTCCTGTTGGAATATACGTCGCCTCAATCGGTTCGTCACCATCAATTCTATAATCTTCGGGCTGCCCCATAACCGCAATAATTTCCTCAACTTCCTTAAAACTAATCACTTGCTTGTCAGTGGAATGTTTTTCAGAAACCAATTCCCCAATTCTCATTTCAATGTCTTTCAAAATTTCTTCTTGACCAGAAGTGTTTGATAAAGAGCGTTTTATAGCCTCAAAATAATGCGTCAATTTTTGGTATGCATCTTCATCAATATGAAAAAACAACCCGCCTAAATTTATATTTACAGTTTTGTTCATCGTTTTATTTTTTAGTTGTGATTAAGTTTACAGCGTCCGATAATTCTGTCCAAGTTCCGTCCAATTCAGTAAGAAATTCCTGCCCAATTTCGGTCAATCTATAGTATTTTCTTGGTGGTCCCGAAACCGATTCTTCCCAACGATAGTTGAGTAATCCGTCGTTTTTCAATCGTGTCAAAAGCGGATAAACCGTCCCTTCAACGACCAATAATTTTGCGGTTTTCAAAGTGTCCAAAATCTCAGATGTGTACGCATCTTTTTCTTTCAAAACCGACAAGATGCAAAACTCAAGCACCCCTTTCCGCATCTGCGCCTTCGTGTTTTCAATGTTCATTTTTTCTCATTTTTTTAAAATTATTTTTTTGGAGCTATTTCCCGCTTTCCGTTTCAATCTTTGTTCCTCTTCGTTCCACAAAGGATTTCCACTGCAATCGGGGCTAGCTTCGCCACCTGATTTAAACGTTTTTAAACTCTAATTTATTGGCTTACTTGTATTTAAATCGTTTAAATACATTCCAACAGTAATATCTTATGCAAATATATAGCTTTAAAACAGTATCTTGTTTTGCATAGTACTGAATATTAACTATAAATTAACATTTAACGTTTTTATGAGTTTTAAGATTGATAACAATAAACCCTTTATTTATCTAAATAAATCACTATATTTCGGGAAATTTACAATCACAATGAATCTTACAACACGAAACATAAATATTTTTTTACTCTTCAAATTGCCTTCCGCATTCATTTGTGGAGTTCGTGCCAAACAATTGGACACTGCGAAATGTGTAGTTTCCGTGAAACATCGTTGGATTAACCAAAACCCATTCAATTCGATGTATTTTGCTGTGCAAGCAATGGCTGCCGAATTGTCAACGGGTGCATTAGTAATGTATCAAATCAAAAAAAGCAACCAAAAAATATCAATGTTGGTTGCCAATAATAAAGCAAATTTCACCAAAAAAGCAACAGGCAGAATCACATTTACCTGCAATGATGGCGCAATAATAGAAAATGCATTAAAAGAAACCATCGCTTCTGGTGAAGGTCAAACTTTTTGGATGAAATCAATCGGAATCGACGAAAACGGAATTCAAGTTTCTGAAATGGATTTTGAGTGGAGCGTTAAATTAAAAAGTGTTTAAATCATATTTAAACGGAAATTAATCTAATAAAACGAAAGTTAAAACGCACTTAATTAACATTATATTATTTCACTTAAACCGTAATTTTGAACCATAGAATTTAATAAATATGAAAGTTTTAATTACAGGAGCAACAGGTTTAATTGGGAATGAGCTGGTTTCTTTGTTACTTCAAAACGGTGTAAGCATTCACTATCTCACCACTTCCAAGAAAAAAATCGAAAACGAACTCAATTATAAAGGTTTTTATTGGAATCCTGAACAAGGCATTATCGACGAAAATTGTTTAATGGGTGTCGATGCTATAATTCATTTGGCAGGAGCAACAATTTCCAAACGTTGGACAAATTCCTACAAACAAGAAATCATTGAAAGCCGATTACTTTCTTCAGCGGTACTTTTCAAAGCATTAAAAAATCATCCAAATCAAGTAAAGCAAATCGTTTCTGCTTCTGGAACTGCTATTTATCCGAATAATGATAAAGTTATTTATGATGAAAATTCAAAAGAAATTGACAATTCTTTTCTTGGAAATGTCGTTTACAAATGGGAAGAAAGTGCCGATAAATTCAAATCTTTAGGATTAAAAGTCTGTAAATTACGAACAGGAATCGTGCTTTCTAATAAAGGTGGTGCATTAATAGAAATGGCAAAACCCATAAAATTGGGATTAGGTTCGCCTTTCGGAACTGGAAAACAAATGCAATCTTGGATTCAAATTCACGACATTGCGGCACTTTATTTCTTTGTAATTTCAAACGATTTAGAAGGCGTTTATAATGCAGTTGCACCGAATCCTGTTTCTAATGAAAAGCTAACAATGACAATTGCTACGGTTTTGAAAAAACCACTTTTTATGCCCAACATTCCAAAATTTATGATGAAATTACTTCTTGGAGAAATGCACGAATTGCTATTTGAAAATAGAAACTTAAGTGCTCAGAAAATCATCGATAAAGGTTTCATTTTCAAATACGAAACAATCGAAAAGGCAATCGAAAATATTTACGCATAAAAAAAGCTCTGTTTTCTGAACAGAGCTTTTTTTCTATATAAATGGTGAATTAATAATTATATAAAATCTTTGTTTGTATCAATTATTTAAAGGAATAAAAACACATTTCATCTTTTTATTATAACAAATTTAAAAAAAATTACACGCCGAAATCCCAATATTTTATTAAAGTTTTTTTAATATTTTTAGACTTTAGACTTTACGACATTAAAACCTTCGACTTACTTAAATCTAAATTTCAACCGCAATTATCTAAATAAGTTAAAACTTTATCAAAAATAATGAGTGACAATTTGACATTTTTAAGGAATTGGCAGTAATTTTGCAATCCCAAGAAAAGAATAAAAAAGAATGTTTAAAAATATATTTAAAAATAAAGACAAGATGACCACTGAAAATACTGAAATGGAACAAGAACTCGATGAAACAACATTGGAAACCAATGCAAACGGAGAGCAACTAATCGTTGAGGAATTAAGTGTTGAGGAACAACTTACACAAGATTTAGCAAAGGAAAGAGACAAGCATTTAAGGCTTTTTGCTGAATTTGAAAACTATAAAAAAAGAACTTCAAAAGAGCGCATCGATTTATTCAAAACGGCTAATCAAGAGGTTTTACAAGCTATTCTTCCAGTTTTAGACGATTTTGACAGAGCAATTATCGAAATCAGAAAATCAGAAGATGAGTTGCTTTTAAAAGGAGTAGAACTTATTCACGATAAATTAAAAAGTACACTTTTCTCAAAAGGATTGGAAGAAGTTGAAATGAAAGCAGGAGATTTATTTGATGCTGATTTTGCAGAAGCAATCACTCAAATTCCAGCACCTTCCCCAAATTTGAAAGGTAAAATTGTTGACGTTCTTGAAAAAGGATACAAATTAGGAGATAAAATTATTCGTTTCCCAAAAGTAGTAATCGGACAATAATTCCGAATAATTAAAGAACTTTCGCCCAATAAGGCCTAAATTTGTTTAAGACATCATAAAATGAAAAAAGATTTTTACGAAATATTAGGTATTACAAAAAGTGCAG
>CANFVB010000178.1 GCA_947450355.1 Bacteroidota bacterium | reverse complement strand
CTTTTCGTATTTTAGCACTATTAATTACACCCTTTTTTAATTCTATATATGGACATCAATTTCAATAAAAACGAAGATCATAATAAGTTATTAATTTCCAATTTAAAGCAAAAATTTGCCAAAGTTAAAGTTGGTGGTGGCGAAAAACGAATTGAAAAATTGCACAACGAAGGCAAAATGACCGCTCGCGAACGCATTGATTATTTGCTTGACGCTAAAGCAAATAGTATCGAAATTGGCGCTTTTGTTGGAGAAGGAATGTATGCTGAACACGGTGGTTGTCCTTCGGGTGGTGTGGTTGTGAAAATTGGATATATAAAAGGAAAACAGTGCATTGTTGTTGCCAATGATGCAACCGTAAAAGCAGGTGCTTGGTTTCCAATTACAGCCAAAAAGAACTTGAGAGCTCAGGAAATTGCAATGGAAAATCGATTGCCAATTATTTATTTGGTTGATTCTGCAGGAGTTTATTTGCCTTTGCAAGATGAAATTTTCCCCGATAAAGAACATTTTGGACGCATTTTCAGAAATAATGCACAAATGAGTAGCATGGGAATTACCCAAATTGCTGCCGTTATGGGAAGTTGCGTTGCTGGCGGAGCCTATCTTCCAATTATGAGTGACGAAGCCATGATTGTTGATAAAACAGGAAGTATTTTCTTAGCTGGAAGTTATTTGGTGAAAGCTGCTATTGGAGAAAGTATTGATAACGAAACACTTGGCGGAGCAACAACACATTGTGAAATTTCGGGTGTAACAGATTATAAAGCCAAAGACGATAAAGATGCCTTGGACAGAATCAAGAATATAGTTTCTAAAATTGGTGATTATGATAAAGCAGGTTTCAACAGAGAAAAATCTCATAAACCAGCATTTGACGAAAAAGAAATCTATGGGATTTTGCCAAAAGCAAGAAACGAGCAATATGATATGATGGAAATTATCAATCGCTTGGTTGATAATTCAGAATTTGATACCTATAAAGACGGATACGGGCAAACAATAATTACAGGTTATGCCAGAATTGACGGTTGGGCGGTTGGAATTGTTGCCAATCAACGTAAAGTAGTGAAAACAAAAGGCGGTGAAATGCAATTTGGGGGTGTTATCTATTCTGATTCTGCAGACAAAGCCACCCGTTTTATTGCCAATTGCAACCAAAAGAAAATCCCGTTGGTTTTCATTCAAGATGTTACAGGATTTATGGTAGGTTCCAAATCAGAACACGGCGGAATCATTAAAGATGGTGCGAAAATGGTAAATGCAGTTGCTAATTCCGTAGTTCCTAAATTTACTGTTATTGTTGGAAATTCTTATGGCGCAGGAAATTATGCGATGTGCGGAAAAGCCTATGATCCAAGATTAATATTTGCTTGGCCAAGTGCTGAATTAGCAGTAATGGGTGGAACTCAAGCTGCGAAAGTATTGGCGCAAATTGAAACTTCTTCGCTCAAAGCAAAAGGAGAAGTGGTAGATGAAGCTAAAGAAAAAGAATTATTTGATAAAATTAAAGCACGTTACGACGAACAAGTTTCCCCATATTATGCGGCTTCCCGACTTTGGACGGATGCTATTATCGACCCGTTAGATACCAGAACTTGGATTTCTATGGGAATTGAAGCTGCCAACCATTCGCCAATCGAAAAGAAATTTAATTTAGGGGTTATTCAGGTTTAAATTACACACCACAGATTACAAAAATTTACATAAATTAACAATAAATTTCAAATTAATAACAATAGCTTTATGAAATCAAAATTGCTTTTTTTAATAATGTTCACAGTAGCTTCACAACTTTCAGCACAAGAAACAACCACTAGAAAAGATACTTTAAAAGGTGGTTTGCGTTTTGAACGCACTTGCTTTGATGTTTTGCATTACGATTTGGATATAATAATCAATCCTGACGAAAAATCAATTGTGGGTTTCAATGAAATTAAGTTTAAAGTACTTTTAAACACCACTAAAATTCAATTGGATTTATTCGAAAACATGCAGATTGACAGCATTGTTTTGAATTCAAAAAAATTAAAATACAAAAGGGAATTTGATGCTGTTTTTATAAATTTTGTAGAGCCACTTATTAAAGATTCGGAGCAAAAAATCCGCTTTTATTATTCAGGGAAACCTTTATTAGCGAAAAATGCGCCTTGGGATGGTGGTTTTGTATTCAAAAAAGATGCTAATGATAAGGACTTTATAGGAGTTGCTGTTCAAGGAACTGGTGCAAGTTTGTGGTTTCCTTGCAAAGATTCTCAATCGGACGAACCCGATTTTGGAGTTATTATAAAAGTAGCCGTTCCAATAGGATTAATGAGCGTTTCAAATGGACAATTAACGAATAATGAGAATTTAAATAATGGTTACACCCGTTGGGATTGGGAGGTAAAAAACCCAATTAATTGTTATGATATTACGGTAAATATTGGAGATTATATAAATTTCGGAGAAAACTACAAAGGATTGAATTTAGATTTCTATGTTTTACGTGAAAACGAAGCAAAAGCAAAAATACAATTTGAGGAAGTAAAACCGATGATGGATTGTTTCCAAAATAAGTTTGGTGATTATCCGTTCAAAGAAGACGGCTATAAATTAGTCGAAACTTCTTATTTAGGTATGGAACATCAAAGTGCTGTTGCCTATGGAAATAAGTATGGAAAAGGGTATTTAGGACGTGATTTATCCGGAACAGGAATTGGGATGTTATTCGACTTTATTATCATTCACGAAAGTGGGCACGAATGGTTTGGAAACAGCATCACCTCGAAAGATAGTGCCGATATGTGGATTCATGAAGGATTTACGTGCTATTCAGAATCGGTGTATTTGGAATGTCAATACGGTCTCGAAAAAGCACAAATTTACATCAACGGATTGAAAAAAAACATCAGAAATGACAAACCTATTATTGGTCAATATGGCGTAAATAAAGAAGGTTCTGGCGATATGTATTATAAAGGAGCTTTAATGTTGAATACCATTCGACACATTATCAATAATGACGAAAAATGGTGGAAAATCATTTTGGATTATTCCAATACATTCAAACACAAAATCATCGATACCGAAACCGTAGTTTCCTTTTTTAATACCGCTTCGGGAATGAATTTAACGCCTGTCTTCAACCAATATTTGCGATTTACGACCATTCCAACATTGGATTTAAAAATTGAAAATAACTGTTTGACTTATCGTTGGAAAACAACTGAATCAGATTTTACAATGCCAATTGATATTACAATTAAAGGGAAGAAAAACCGAATTCAACCCACAACAACTTGGACAAAATCGAAATTGGACATTAAATCACTTTCAGAAGTTGAAATTCTTAAAAATGATTTCCTCGTTAATTAAAAAAATAGTACCTTAAAAATAAATAGCGAACTAATTATCAGTATCATAGATTGAATTTAAAATCAATTATTATGGATACCACAGTAAAAGGTTGGATACTGAGTATCTGATAAGAAAACGATCGTCGGCAAGTTGGGTACTGAGAATCCGAGGAGAAAACGATTGTCGGCGGGTTGGATACTCAGTATCCGATGAGAAAACGATTGACGGCGAGCTGGATACTGAGTATCTGATAAGAAATCAATCTTCGGCAGGTTGGATACTGAGTATCCGAGGAGAAAACGATTGTCGGCGGGCTGGATACTGAGTATCCGACCAGAAAACAATCGTCGGCAGGTTGGATACTGAGTATCTGATAAGAAATCAATCGTCGGCGGGTTGGATACTGAGTATCCGACCAGAAAACGATCGTCGGCGGCTCGGCTGAGGGTCATCCGACCAGAAATCAATCGTCGGCAGCTCGGATGAGGGTCAT
>CANFVB010000177.1 GCA_947450355.1 Bacteroidota bacterium | reverse complement strand
TCTTCAATTTTGGCGTGTGACAAACTCGAATACTGCCCGTTTCGAGAAGCATACGCGTGAATTCCAGCTTCTACAGCACGAAAATCATTTCCTGTAGCCAAAACCACAGAATCAATTCCGTTCATAATTCCTTTATTATGCGTAACGGCACGATACGGTTCAACTTCTGCAATTTGAACGGCTTGAACAAATTTTTCCGCAAATTCTCGTGGGTTTTCAATGTGTTTTTCTGCCAATTCTTCCACTTTGCAAGAAACTTCCGCACGAACCACACAATTAGGAACATAATTAGATAAAATGCTCATTACAACTTGAATGTTTTTTTCGACATCTGAAAATCGTTCAAATGTATTTGCTTCTTCTTTTAATGTTTTCGCAATTTGTTCCAAGCACGAATTGATGAAATTGGCGCCCATAGAATCTTTCGTTTCAAAAGTAACGTGCAATTGAAAGTAATTTTCAATCAAATTTGTTTTGTTGCGAAGTTCAATTTCTAAAATTCCACCGCCTCTTTTTTGCATATTTTTAGTAATGCTTTCGGTGGCAACCAAGAATTTATTTTTAATTTCATTAAAGAAATGTTCTAATTTTAAAACATCACCTTTATATATAAAATGAACTTGCCCAATTTTTTCTGTATTCAAAACCGTAGCTTTAAATCCGCCACGACTTGCCCAATATTTTGCCGATTTTGCAGCAGCAGCAACCACCGAACTTTCTTCAATTGCCATCGGAATGGTTTTATATTTCCCATTTATAAGGAAATTTGGCGCTACACCAAGGGGTAAATAGAAATTGGTAATCGTGTTTTCTATAAATTCATCGTGTAATTGTTGGATTTTTGAATCGGTATTCCAATATTTTTTTATAATTGAAATCGCCTCAGAAGCATCTGAAAAATAGGAATTGGCTATCCAATTAATTTTATCTTCTTTCGATAATTTTGAAAATCCAGCAATGGCGTTGTTCATTTGTGTAATTTTTATTTGATGCAAATATACGTTTTAGTCAATTCTTATGAAATAACTTAAATGATGAAATTACATTTAACACAAAAAAACGTGGTAATTTGATAAATTTTCACTAAAATTGAATGTTTTTTTAAATATTACAAATATGAAATTTATATACAAAGTCGTTTTCGTGTTCTTATTAGCTTCGTTTTCAGCTGTTGGACAACAAAAAATCAGTATTGAAGCCATTTATTCGGGCACTTTTCGAGCGAAAGGAATGGATGATTTACAGGCTTTGAAGAATACAAATCAATATACGGTATTAAATTTTGAAAGAACTTCAAATACTTCTCAAATTGATTTATACGATTTTGCCACTTTAAAAAAAGTTGCTACTTTAATAGATACCAAAGATTTTAAAAATCTTGAAGGAATTGATAGTTATACTTTTAGTGCCGATGAAAAATCGATTTTGATTGCTACTAATTCAGATCAAATTTTCCGTCATTCTTTCGTGGCAAATTATTTTATATATGAAATTGTATCTAAAAAATTAACCTCATTATTTGATTATAAAATTCAAGAACCAACCTTTTCACCTGATGGAACTCAAATTGCTTATGCAAAAGACAATAATCTTTTTATATACACAATTGCATCTAAAACAACTAAACAAATCACTTCTGACGGCAAGAAAAACGCAGTTATAAATGGAATTACGGATTGGGTTTATGAAGAAGAATTTGCATTTGTAAGAGCATTTGATTGGAGTGGCGACAGTAAAAAATTGGCTTATATTCGTTTTGACGAAAGTCAAGTTCCTGAATTTTCAATGTCAATGTTTCGCAAAGATTTATATCCAACAATTGAAACGTTTAAATATCCAAAAGCGGGAGAAAAAAATTCAGAAGTTTCGTTACATATATATGATGTGATTGCAACGGCAACAAAAGAAATTAATTTAAAAAATTACGCTGATTTTTATATTGCTAGAATAAAATGGACAAATGATACGAATATTTTATCGGCACAAGTTTTAAATCGCCATCAAGATAATTTGGATTTATTGTTCATCGATGGAAATTCAGGAACGCCAAAAGTGGTTTTGAATGAAAAAGACAAAGCTTACGTTGATGTTACTGACAATTTGACTTTTTTGAAAGACAATAGTTTTATTTGGACAAGTGAAAAAAACGGTTTCAATCATATATATGTTTATGATAAAACGGGAAAATTGAAAAATCAAGTTACCAATGGAAATTGGGAAGTGACGAATTATTATGGTTTCGACGAGAAAAATCAAACTGTTTTTTATCAATCCGTAGAGAATGGTTCTATCAATAGAGACGTTTATCGCATTGGTTTAAATGGAAAAAACAAAGTTAGATTATCGAAAAATACAGGAACAAACGCAGCAACTTTTAGTCCGAATTTTCAGTTTTATATCAACTCGTTTTCAAGCGCTACTCAGCCAACAAACTACACTTTAAATGATGCTAAAACCGGAAAGGAATTGCAATCTATTGAAAATAATGCGGCATTAGCAGATAAATTAAAAGCGTATAATTTACCTTCAAAAGAGTTTTTTACATTGAAAACCGAAAAAGGAAATGAACTGAATGCTTGGATTTTGAAGCCTAAAGATTTTGATGCTAATAAAAAATATCCTGTTTTTATGTATCAATATTCTGGTCCTGGATCGCAACAAGTGAACAACGATTGGAACGGAACAGATGATTATTGGTTTATGATGTTAACGCAACAAGGTTATATTGTGGCTTGCGTTGACGGACGAGGAACAGGTTTTAAAGGCGCAGATTTCAAAAAATGCACTCAAAAAGAATTGGGTAAATACGAAGTTGAAGACCAAATTGACGCTGCAAAAGTTATTGGAAATTATCCCTTTGTAGATAAAAGTAGAATTGGTATATTTGGCTGGTCGTTTGGCGGATTTATGGCTTCCAATTGTATTATGAAAGGAAATGATGTGTTCAAAATGGCTATTGCCGTTGCACCAGTTACGAATTGGAGATTTTACGACAGCATTTATACCGAAAGATACATGCAAACGCCACAAGAAAATGCGAGCGGTTACGATGAAAATTCACCGATAAATCACGTGGATAAATTGAAGGGAAAATTCCTTTTAATTCACGGTTCTGGCGATGATAATGTACACGTTCAAAATTCAATGCAAATGATGGAAGCCCTAATTCAGGCGAATAAGCAATTTGATTCACAGATTTACCCTGATAATAATCACGGAATTTACGGAGGTAAAACAAGAATTCAATTGTATAATAAAATGACAAATTTCATTAAGGAAAATTTATAGGTAATTATGCATTTAATAGCCATTCAAAATAAAATATATGAAGTTAATGGTGTCAAAATCATGCTTGACTTTGATTTAGCTGAATTGTACGAAGTAGAAACAAGAGTTTTGAATCAAGCGATAAAAAGGAATATTGATAGTTTTCCTGAAGATTTTATGTTCAGATTGACAAAAGAAGAATGGGAAGGAGTGTCTTCACAATTTGTGATGAAATCCCCATCATCACAAATTGTGATGATGGATTTGCCGAAAAATAGAACAGGAAAATATTTGCCTTATGCTTTCACAGAACATGGAGTAACCATGTTAGCCAGTGTTTTACGCAGTCCTAAGGCTAGAAAAATGAATATTGCCATTGTCAGAGCTTTTGTAGCACTAAGAAAAATGTTACTGAATATTGAAGATTTAAAAAATCACATTCAAGAATTAGAGACAAAATTTGACAGCCAATTTGAAGATATTTTTGAAGCAATTCAGTTTTTAATGACTGAAAATAAAGAAATTGAAACTCGAAATGAAAGAGTAAAAATAGGATACAAAAATAAATAACCAAAATTAAAACCAAATCT
>CANFVB010000176.1 GCA_947450355.1 Bacteroidota bacterium | reverse complement strand
TTTAAATGGCGTTAAGTTTTCCGTTAATAAAGATTATTGGCTAAAAATCGATTGTGTTAAGTCGATGCCAAGTAATCAATTTATGATTATTGAAATGCGAAAATTAGATTACCCTTATAATGACCATATCGAATTCTCATCAATATTCTACACCCGTGCATTTCAAAGTAATGATTTGGTAAAATCTGGTCATCAGATTAATAAAGGCAGCTATTTGTTTAGGGTTATTTTAGCTGTAAAAAATGAAGATGGTGGAAGTGAGCTATACAAAGTTTTAAAACTAGATGAGCGATTGGTAGCTTTATAATTATTTTGAAATGTCAATTTACAATAATAAATTCACTTCAATTAACCTTTAAATCAATCTTTTATGGTATCAAATTATGCTGTTGCTGTTTCTAATGTTGTTTGTATTGATTTGTTAAATTCTTCATGGGAAGAAATCCATAACTATTTTTTATTATCCAATGCACCGAGAGGTGTTAGAATCTATTTAAAAAACAATCATAAGGCGTTGCACAATGATTTGTCAAATGATGAATATCCACATCTAGTATATATAGTGGACAATTTTATTATTGGAACTAGAAGGCATAAACAAAATTATAGTTCTTTTCAATTGGGTGGTCTTGAAATACTTTCTCAAAATAGAAAGGCTAAAGCTATTAATAAAACTTTTTTTGATATAGTAGAACTTTCATTAGTTGAGATGAATTGCATAGAACTTCCTTCGTTGTTGTTAAATTGTTTTACTATTGCTTTTAAAAAACAAAAAGATATAAATCGATATGATGCGAAAATCTTCAATGCCCACATTCAGGTTTCTGATTTATTAGCCATTTCGTTAGAACAGATAACAAAGAGGTTTAATTTCGAAATTCATTTCTTTGAAAACGTAGATGCCTCAAAATTAATTTTAAAAGAGGTATATTACAAAGACCACTTACCTTTGATATTTCTATTTAAAGATGTCGATGATTTTGAATTCATGGGTTGGAATACGGAATACCTTATTGCTTTGCAAAATAGTAAAACAAATAAAGAACTGTCAATTGATAAAGGTGCTACCGTAGATAAAATATTAGATAAAATCAACAAAGTTGGACTAAACAACTTAGAAAAAGAAGAAATGACATTTTTAAATTATTATTCAAAATCATTATGAAAGTACTCTCAAAATCTCGTTTAAAATAAAATATAATCAAATAAATTCAGCTAAAAAATCACAACTATATGAATACAATTAAAAGAAATTATTTGAAAGACCTACTTTATGGGGTTTGCATTGGTGATGCTTTGGGTGTTCCTGTTGAATTTGAGAGTAGGGAATATTTAAAGAATAACCTAGTTACAAAAATGACATTAGGCGGAGTTCATGACCAAGGAATAGGAGTTTGGTCTGATGATAGTTCACTCACTTTATGTTTGGCAGAAGCTATTATTGAAGGATATGACATTCATAATTTAGCCAATAAATTCATCAAATGGAAAAATGAAGGCTATTGGACTGCAACAGGTGAGGTGTTTGATATTGGAAATACCACAAGGCAATCCATCATCAATCTTAGCAAAGGAATTTACCCAACATTGGCTGGAGGTGTAAATGAAATTGATAATGGCAATGGTTCTTTAATGAGAATTTTACCATTAGTTATTTTGCTTAAAGATTTACCAATTGAGAAACGTTTTGACTTAGTAAAAGAAGTGTCATCAATCACTCATGCACATAATCGTTCTGTGATTTCTTGTTTCTATTACTTAGAATTTGCATTGCAGCTAATGGACGGAAAAGACAAATTTGATATTTATGAAAATCTAAAAAAATCGGTTTCTGAATTTTTAATTTCAAATGAAATTTATAGTAATGAATTAATCCATTTTGACAGACTTCTAAACGGAAATATTCATGAGTTAGAAGAAGATGCAATTCAAAGTGGCGGATATGTAATTCAAACATTGGAAGCTAGTATTTGGTGTTTGTTAACATCCGATAGTTACGAAGTTTCCGTTTTAAAAGCAGTCAACCTTGGAGGTGACACTGATACAACTGGCGCTGTTACTGGAGGATTAGCTGGTTTAATGTATTGTTTTAAATCGATACCAAAATTATGGGTTGCTTCAATTCGAAAAATAAACGAGATAAATAAATTAATTCATAGTCATCATCAACAAGTGAATAGTCTTTTAGGTAAAATGACTGTCTATTATAAAATTACTACTCGAGATTTTATTGAAGAAAATGGTGATTTTATAGATGGTTCAGCTGTCATATTTGATTCTTTACCCCATAAATTAGATGCTGTTTTGCATTTAACGAATGAAGATGGAGTAAACAGTATTTCATTAAATTTCAATTATTCAAATTATCCCAACGAAGGGTTTGTATCCTGTGAATTAGAATCTGAAATTACATGTTCAAACGAAAATTTTAATTTTCTATTTGATTTTAATGAATTTATTTTCATAAACGAAAACGAAGCTCTTTTAAAAGGAACTTTGGCAGTTAACCTATTCGATTCTGAAGATGTAGATAACTTCAAATATGAATTGCTGATTCAACAAGATAATTGCCAAGAAATAATATTAAACAGCACAATTATCCCATTTTGTCATTTTGAAGAAGAAGATGAAGAATTGGAAAATTAAATTTTATAAATTTCAGTATTAAGTCAGAGTACGTTTTTAAATCTTATTTAAAGGGAATCAGGGAAAATTTTGCCGGGATTTAAAATTCCATTGGGATCAAAAATTGATTTTATGCCTTTCATTAATTGCAATTGTGTTTCGCTAAAGGCAATATCCATATAGTTTTTTTGAACGTAACCAATTCCGTGTTCTCCCGACAAAGTACCTTTTAAGGAAACGGTCAACTCAAAAATTTCACGAATTCCTTTGGTGACTTCTGTGTTCCAATTTTCGTCTGACATATCGCCTTTGATGATGTTCACGTGTAAATTTCCATCGCCAGCGTGACCGTAACAAACCGATTTAAATCCGTATTTTGCTCCTATTTCTTTAATTCCAAATAGTAATTTTGGCAATTCATACCTTGGAACAACGGTATCTTCTTCTTTATAAACAGAATTTGATTTTACGGCTTCGGCAACGCTTCGGCGCATTTTCCAAAGTAAGTTTTTTTGAATTTCAGTATCTGCAAAAAGCACTTCGTCAATTTTGAATTGCTCCACGACTTCCATTATTTTTTCGGCTTCTTGAAAAAGAATATCTGGATAATTTCCATCAACTTCGATTAATAAATGCGCTTGAATTTCATCTTTGACTTGTACATTTAAATCGGTTACAAATTTCAATGTCCAATCGATGGCATCACGCTCCATAAATTCTAATGCACTTGGTGTTATTCCAGCTCTAAAAATAGCAGAAACAGCTTCACACGCTTCATTGGCATTGTAAAATGGAACTAACATTAAAACGGTGTGGGTGTTTTTTGGAATTAATTTCATAACGATTTTCGTAATGATTCCAAGTGTTCCTTCGCTTCCCACCATTAATTGCGTTAGATTATATCCCGTAGAATTTTTCAAAGTATTGGCTCCAGTCCAAATAATTTCTCCATTTGCAAGAACTACTTCTAAATTCAGCACATAATCTTTGGTCACACCATATTTTACGGCACGCGCACCACCAGCATTTTCGGCAACGTTCCCTCCTATCCAACAACTTCCTAAACTACTTGGATCAGGTGGATAAAAAAGGTCTTTTTTGGCAACAGCTTCACGCAAAACTTGAGTAATTACAGCAGGTTCGACAGTAACTTGTAGGTTTTGTTCGTCAATGTTTAAAATTTTGTTGAAACGCTCCATTGAAAGACCAATTCCTTGATGAACAGACAATGCGCCACCACTTAAACCTG
>CANFVB010000175.1 GCA_947450355.1 Bacteroidota bacterium | reverse complement strand
TATTATTTATGAAATTCCATCAAAATCAAAGCGAAAATAGCGTAGTTAATCATGTCTTGATAATTCGCATCAATTCCTTCTGAAACCAAGGTTTTACCTTTGTTATCTTCAATTTGTTTTACACGAAGTAATTTCTGCAAAATCAAATCTGTTAGTGAATTCACACGCATTTCACGCCAAGCTTCCCCGTAATCATGGTTTTTATTTTCCATTAATTCCTTGGTTTCCTTTATTTTAGTGTCATAAAGTTGCGTCGCTTTTTCTACATCTAAATCAGGTTGTTCTACCACACCCAATTCCAATTGGATTAAAGCCATTAATGAATAATTGATAATCCCAATAAATTCTCCAGCTTCTCCTTCATCTACTTTTCGAACGTCGTTTTCTTGCAAACTACGGATTCTTTGTGCCTTAATATAGATCTGATCAGTTAATGATGGTAATCTCAAAATACGCCATGCGCTCCCGTAATCTTTCATTTTATTGATAAACAGCGAACGACAAATTGCGATTACCTTGTCATATTCTTGAGAAGTAGTATCCATTTAAGATGTATATTTGTATAAATTTCTCCAAAAATAAGAATTATTTCTTATTGATGTATGAACATTAACGATTATCAAGGTAGTTTTTTTGAAAACAACACTTTTTAGCTATGACGATTAATTGCAAAGGACAACTTATAGATTTATCAACTCCCAAAATCATGGGGATTTTGAACGTTACACCCAATTCATTTTATGACGGTGGGAAATTTACTTTAAGTGAAAACGGACTTTCGCAAGTTGGAAAAATGCTTGAAGAAGGCGCAACTTTCATTGACATTGGAGCCTATTCAAGTAAGCCCAACGCCGAATTTGTTTCCGAGGAAGAGGAACGCAAAAGGATTTTGCCCGTTGTGCAAGGTATTTTGAATCAGTTTCCTGATGCTCTACTTTCAATTGACACTTTCAGAAGTGGAATTGCATCTGTTTGCATTGAAAACGGCGCCGCAATAATCAATGATATTTCAGCAGGAAATCTTGATGAAAAGATGATGGAAGTTATTGCAAAACACAACGTTCCTTATATAATGATGCACATGCGGGGCACACCACAAACCATGCAATCGCAAACCAATTATGAAAATATTGTCAAGGAAATAGTATTTTATTTCTCCGAAAAAGTCAGCAAAGCGAGAAGTCTTGGAATTAATGATTTGATTATCGATCCTGGCTTTGGATTTGCCAAAACATTAGAACAGAATTATGAGATTTTGCAAAACTTCGAACTCTTTAAAATGTTAGATTTACCACTATTAGCAGGGGTTTCCAGAAAATCGATGGTGTATAAACCTTTAGGATTAACCGCTAATGAAGCTTTAAACGGAACTACGGTTTTAAGCACGATTGCATTAACAAAAGGGGCGAATATTCTTCGGGTTCACGATGTTAAAGAAGCGGTGGAATGTGTGAAACTTGCTAAAAAAATTATGAATTATGAATTATGAGTTATGAATGTGGGGAATTAAAGCTTCTTCATTCGATATTAAGGCTTTTAACGCATTTTTTTTCTTAACCGCAAAGGGCGCAAAGTTTTTCGCAAAGTTCGAAATATAATTAACCGCAGATGCGCAGATTTTTTTTAATTCGTGTTAATTCGTGCAATTGGTGTTCTTCTCTCTTTCGACTTTAAGACTTTCGACACATTTCTTTCTTTTGCAACGAATTGCACAAATTCTCTCGAATTTTTTTTAGTCTATTATCTATTTGTCTCTTTTTCATTCGACTTTAAGACTTTAAGACTTTAGACTTTTTATAAAATCACTGATGATGATACGGTTCGTTTTTCAAAATGGTAAAGCCACGATATACTTGCTCGATAAAAAATAAACGAACCATTTGGTGTGAGAACGTCATTTGCGAAAGCGATATTTTTCCATTTGCTTTAGCGTAAACAGCATCCGAAAAACCATAAGGACCGCCAATTACAAATACTAAAGTCTTGATTCCAGCATTCATTTTCTTTTGTAATTCAGTTGAAAAATCCATGCTTGAAAACGATTTTCCATTTTCGTCTAATAATATTAGGTTGTCTGTTGGCGAAATTTTTGACAATATCAATTCCCCTTCTTTTTCCTTTTGCTGTCTTTCGGAAAGGTTTTTTACGTTTTTAATATCTGGAATACTATCCAAATCAAACTTGATATAAAATGACAATCTTTTTGTATAATCGTCAATTAAAGTTTGCAAGGATTTGTTATCGGTTTTCCCAATAGCGATAAGTTTGATATTCATAATATTGGAATTAAAATCGCAAATATAAAAAAGAATATACTGCTAAACCATGATTATTTAGCCTGATTGCTTTTCAATTCCTCAAGAAGTAGGATGATTTTATCTAATTTATCGACCTCAATAGCATTCAACTTTAATGCTAAAGCTTCAATTTCTATTTTGGCATCAATATTCGTTTGATAATCTGCTTCGGCATGTTCCCGATCTCTTTCATTTTGTCGGTTTTGCGCCATCATAATAATAGGAGCAGCATAAGCAGCTTGGGTAGAAAAAACAAGATTTAATAGAATAAATGGATACACATCCCAATGGAAGGCAAATCCAATGATGTTTAAAACCATCCACATCACTACCAAAATAGTTTGAATAATTATAAACCGCCAAGAGCCCATTCCGTTTGCAACTGAATCTGCTAAACGGTTTCCAAAGCTTAATTTCTCTACGTGTTTTTTATGCCAATTGACAGGAGTTCCCATATAAATTACTTTTAAATTAGTTGTAAATGTACTGATTTAAGTTGTAATTTGTTAGAGAATAATTTTAAGATAAAAAAGCTATTAACTGTCCAGAAAAGTATCGGAATCTTTTTTCTTAAGTAATTTAAAAACCATTGAAATTAAGGCAACGCCATTGAAAGTCATTCCAACAATTAGAAAAAAACTTGAAATAGCATATTCCATAGATTTAAAAATTACCCCAAGAGCAGTTAATACAGAACCTATTATAAAGAGGACTAAAATTTGAATGTTTTTCATTAGAAATTATTAATTAGCAACGCTATTCAGAAACAAAAGTAGTGCTTTATTTGGAATATAAAATCATTCATAATACCAAAATGCATCAACTAAATCAAGGTAAACACCATCAAAACCGGTATTGATAATCTTTTTCATATAAGATACGTCATTGCCATAAATAATTTGCTGCCATTCAGGTTGCCAATACCGAACCTTATAATTTCCAGCCCAATTAGGATTTTCGGCATCTAACCAAATGGGTGGAGTTGCATTCCAACTAGGTTGCCAATAATACCTGTAATCTTCGGCTTCACCTATAGAAACATACGAAAAGACCAAGCGTTTTCCGCCATTTGCTTTGTTTCGAATTTGATTTATATCGGTAACCGTAAATTCTGAACTGTTTCGGAAATATAAATCCAAAACTACCAAATCATAATTTGTAGCGGTAATGGCATTTATAAAATCGGCTTTTGAACTAAAATTTTCAAAATTGAGTAGCAAAATGAAGTTTTTTACATTCGATAAGGAATTTACAACAGTATTGTTTTGATGAAAAATAGGATTTGGCAACGTTGGAATTGAAGTCAAAAAACGTTGGTCAGCAGAAAAAGAAACATATCCAGACTGATTGTTTTCAAAATAGGAATTACTAATATTTGATGCGGTTGTGCAATAATCGGTAATTAATATTGTTTTCCCCTGATTTTTCGAGACGTTTAAATACGATTTAAAATAAGTAGAAATACTTTGTGGAGTTGCCAAATCGTCATTTTCATAACCGTAAAACAAACCTTCTTGACTGATTCCGTCAATGGAGTTTAAATAATTCTGACTTGGAACACTCGTGATTTCCCCGTCAACAGTACACAACTGAATGCCATTTTGAGGAATTATTTTAAATTCAGGTTTTAT
>CANFVB010000174.1 GCA_947450355.1 Bacteroidota bacterium | reverse complement strand
TCCACCACCACCTCCCCCATGAGGATTAGTTCCCACTGGGGAAGTTAGTATTCCACCTCCAGAACCATTCGAAAAGGAACCACCTTCGCCACCACCACTACTTCCTGTGCCAGTACCTAATCCGCCAGAAACTCCTCCAGTTCCACTGCTGCCACTACTACCCCCACATTCAGTGTAGGTCCAAGTCATGATCATATAGTTCCCTGCTACGTTTAAATGCTGTTCTAAATTCCAACCACATTTTGCAGTAGCCGAACTACTCAAGGATGTAATTTCTATTTCATTAGGTGATAATTCTGTTGTTTTACCATCGTTAAGCATTTGCATTTGCTGTTCCGACAAGGTGTATTTTGATAGATAGGGTTCGTATTCATTGTCTGCTTTTAAACTAAAAACGATGTTTTCCAGTTTTTCTGACGGCTCATCCCTGTAGATTGGAAAAGTGAAAGACTTATATCCATTATCTTTTTCAATCAACAATCCTTTTTCGTCGTCAAAATAAAAACCGTTGATTGTGTCGTGAATTATTCTATTTGCAAAACTAAGGTTTTCCTGCTTTTGCTTAATTTTTTGAATTTCCTGCATCAGTTTATAATTATTAAAAACGGTAGGGTCGCTAATAGAGACTTTAGAAATTTTTACCTGACCTTCGGATAATGGTTCGTCATAGAAATCTTTTGAGCAACCAAAATGCAGAAACACAACGAAAATTGCAAATAGTTTTAAAATTTTTAGAAAAGTTTTTTTCATAATAATTAAAAGTTTTAGTTAAACAATAAATTTGTTTAACAAACCTAAATACTATTTGAAAGAAATCTTATGCGAATATCGGGTAATCTTAGTCTGAATTCGCATAAAAGTAATCAATATAATTCAATACATTTACTTTTTTTAATGCCAATACCAAACAATATGAAAATAGCCATAGGAAAAAATATAAAAGCCCTACGTAAAAATAAAGGTGTGTCGCAAGAAGCAGTCGCAGAATATTTGAATATCTCACAATCCGCCTATTCCAGAATTGAAAATGGCGACAGTCATTCTTGGGCTTGTTACGTTGAAAAAATTTGTATCTATTTTGAAATTAAGCCAAAGCATTTAATGACTCCAAAAATTGAGGTCAATGATCAAAAAATAAATGGGGGGGGGTAAAAGCAATGACTATTATGACTTGAAAATCAAAGAATTAGAAGTGATAATTTCTAATTTAAAATCAAAGTAACCGATTATTTATTAGATTTTACCTTGATTTCCTTATACCATTCTTCTACAGATGGATAAATTAGTGCCGCTATTTTTTGAATTGGGTTGTAAAACAAGGATTTATCAATGGTTGCTTTCTCAGCAAAAGTATAATTTACATTTATTTTTTGGAATAAATTCAAGGGAATACTCAACATTAAAATTGTTTTTAAAAGTCCGAAAACGCCGCCTGTAACTTTATTTACAATTCCCAAACTGGCAAAATTTGCCATCTTAGTTAGGAATTTTGCCAATAATGAAATTCCAATTACAACCATTATAAAAGTGATTATAAAAGCTACAATTTGAATAGTTTTTGGATTCCAAGAAACGTGGCTTCCAACATACGATTTCATTAAATGTGAGAATTTTATCGCAACATAAATCCCAATTAGAAGCGAAACAAACGAAGCCAATTCAATGAAAAAACCATTCCAAATGCCACGAACAAATCCATAAATTAATAAAACCCCAAGAAAAATATCTAAATAACTCATATAAATAAAGAGAAAAGTATAAAGAGCAAAGATAAAAGAATTATGTTGGTATCTTTACCGAAATAATTTCAGATTCAAAACTCATAATTTATAACTCATAATTTATAACTTATAATTCATAATTAAAAAAAATGTCAAGAGATATACAACTCAAAGAACGCTGGGAACAGCTTGTAAATATACTTTCCAATCAATTTTCACAAGGCGAAGATTTAGATTTAGATGCCATAATTTATTTAATTGGTGTTCAGGAATTGGGGAAAATTCACCAAGCCTATAAAAAAGACGAAAAACTGAACCTGATGCACATTGCAATTTGCAGATTATTAGAACCTTACGGGTATTATGAATTTGATTATGTAGATGTTGACGGTTGGCCACATTACAAAGTAAAAGAGGAATTACCGCCTTTAAAAGCTGGAGAACAATCGGTTTTGATGAAAGAAGCTATTGTGAATTATTTCCTTGAAAAAGAACTTATCGATTGATATTATTTATCAAGTACGGACAAGTCGTGACTTGTCCCTAACAACAAAATTTCTTATATTTGCAACCATAATTATTGAATGAAAATGACTGATAAGATAAAAGAATATATTGGCGAAGCACACGCTTTTCAAACTCAAGACGCAGCCGAATTAGAAGCTTTTCGCATCAAATTCTTAGGTAAAAAAGGACTTTTAAATGACTTTTTTGCCGAATTTAAATTGGTGCCAAACGACCAAAAAAAGGAGTTTGGACAAGTTATCAATTTGTTAAAAAATACTGCCGAAGAAAAGATAAAAACAATCCAAGAAGCACTTGAAAGTAAAATAGAAATCAAAGGGGTTTATGGCGATTTAACGCGTCCGTCTGAGCCTTTAGTTATCGGTTCTCGACACCCAATTTCATTGGTTAAAAACCAAATTATCGATATCTTTTCTACCATCGGTTTCAACGTTTCTGAAGGACCAGAAATTGAAGACGATTGGCATAATTTCACCGCATTAAACTTGCCAGAATACCATCCAGCAAGAGATATGCAGGACACTTTTTTTATACAAACCAACCCCGATATTTTACTGCGAACACACACTTCATCGGTGCAAGTTCGGTATATGGAAAACAACAAACCGCCAATTCGAACGATTTCACCAGGGAGAGTTTTTCGAAATGAAGCCGTTTCGTCGCGTTCTCATTGTATTTTCCATCAAGTTGAAGGCTTGTATATTGACAAAGACGTTTCATTTGCCGATTTAAAACAAACCTTGTTGTATTTCACCAAAGAAATGTTCGGAAAATCGAAAATTCGCTTGCGTCCGTCGTATTTTCCTTTCACAGAACCAAGTGCAGAAATTGATATTTATTGGGGATTGAAAACCGAAACCGATTACCGAATTACAAAAGGAACCGGCTGGTTAGAAATTGGAGGTTGCGGAATGGTAGATCCAAATGTATTGAAAAATTGCGGCATCGACACCAATGAATTCAACGGTTTCGCCTTCGGAATGGGTGTAGAACGCATCGCAATGTTGCTCTATCAAATCGGCGATATTCGTATGTTTTACGAAAATGACGTGCGTTTTTTAGAACAATTTAAAGCTTCAATTTAATTTTTTTTGGAGCTATTTCCAGCTATCCGTTTCAATCTTTTTTAAAAACCTAAAAAGGTTTTCAAAAAAGGATTTCCACTGCTATCTGGGCTATGGCATTTGAACTTACAACACAATTTTCGATAAATTAGAATTTTCCGAATGAAAAAAGACATAACAATTCCAGAAGTAGAAAATGTTTTCATAGCTGCCGTTCAAGAATGGAGCGACGATTTTATGGAAAAAGTTTGGTATATCTATTTGGTAAACGATAGTGATTTTAACCTTGACGGCGTAATGGTAGTTTCCAAAGCTTTTGGAACTATTGATGGGGAAATGAAAAAAACCTCGCTTTTGCGTCATGCTTTTGTGGAAATTCCAGCAGTTTCAGTAGTAAAAGTTGAAATGCTTGAAAAAAGCGTAACTACTTTAAACAATGAATTTATGGTGACTTTCTTTATTGGAAATACCTTATACGACAAGAAATTTATCTTTAAAGCCAATTCTATTTCAGAAAAAAATTTAGAAGAAGTGCCTATTTTATTTGTTGATGGCGTAATTGTGAGATAAGTATGAATCCAATTTCAAAAATAATACGTTGGGGAATTATAGGTTGTGGAAATGTAACCGAAATGAAAAGTGGTCCAGCATTTCAAAAAACCGAAGGCTTTGAAATTGTTGC
>CANFVB010000173.1 GCA_947450355.1 Bacteroidota bacterium | reverse complement strand
TAGTTGCAAGAATAATGCTTTTCTAAAACTAATTTTACACATTCAAGTTTAAACGCATAATCATACTTTACTTTTCTTTCCATAAAAATACCCCCAAATAGTGTCTAACTTTTTGGGGGCAGTCTAAAACGAGATGGGATTTTTAATTTTATTGATGTTAGTTTTATCCACAATTGGACTTTAAACTAAATACTGATTTTAGAATTGCTCTCTTCCTGCGAAGTGAAAAGCACCTTCAATAGCAGCATTTTCATCGCTATCAGAACCGTGAACTGCATTTTCTCCAATAGAAGTTGCATATGCTTTTCTAATAGTTCCTTCTGCAGCATCAGCTGGATTAGTTGCGCCAATTAAAACTCTAAAGTCTTCAACAGCATTTTCTTTTTCTAAAATTGCAGCAACAATTGGACCTCTTGACATAAATTCTACTAATTCTCCGTAGAAAGGTCTTGCAGCGTGAACTGCGTAAAAAGCTTGTGCATCTGCAATTGTCAATTGTGTTAATTTCAAAGAAACGATTTTGAAACCTCCGTTTGTAATCATTGCTAAAATGTTACCGATGTGTCCGTTAGCGACAGCATCTGGTTTAATCATTGTAAATGTTCTATTCGTAGCCATTTTATAGGTTTTAAATTTTTTGCAAAAATAAGGCTTTTTAATCGATTTCCAATTATTAGTGCCTTATAATGTTAGAATCGTAAAATTAAACTCTAAAGGACTTAAATTTATGAATATTTTTTCTATTCCCTATTCTTATTTTCTAATCCTTTTTGCTATATTTGAACCGATGAAACCAATAAAAATTATAGAATGTCCGCGAGATGCAATGCAAGGAATAAAACCATTTATTCCCACCGCACGAAAAGTCGCCTACATTCAATCTTTATTGCGAGTTGGCTTCGATAGCATCGATTTTGGAAGTTTTGTTTCCCCAAAAGCAATTCCCCAAATGCAAGACACCGCCGAAGTTTTAGCACAACTCGATTTGTCGCAAACACAAAGCAAATTACTAGCTATAATCGCCAATACACAAGGCGCAATCGCAGCTGCTCAACACAAAGAAATCCAATATTTAGGATTCCCATTCTCAATTTCCGAGAATTTCCAAATGCGAAATACCCACAAAACCATCGCCGAATCCTTAATTACGTTACAAGAAATCTTGGAAATTGCCGATAAAAACAACAAAGAAGTCGTAGCCTATTTATCAATGGGTTTCGGAAACCCTTATGGTGACCCCTGGAACGTTGAAATTGTTAGCAATTGGACAGAAAAATTATCCAATATGGGCGTCAAAATCTTGTCGCTTTCCGATACCATTGGAAGTTCAACGCCAGACGTAATCCATTATTTATTCTCAAATTTAATCCAAAAATACCCCGAAATCGAATTTGGTGCTCATCTTCACACCACGCCCGACAAGTGGTTTGAAAAAATCGATGCCGCATATACCGCGGGTTGCCAACGGTTTGACGGCGCTATTCAAGGCTTCGGCGGATGTCCAATGGCAACCGATATGCTTACCGGAAATATGCCCACCGAAAAATTATTATCCTATTTCACAGCACAAAAACAAAATACCAACACCAGCCCAATGAGTTTTGAAAGCGCCTACAACGAAGCTACAAAACTGTTCGGCGAGTTCCATTAATTGTATTCAAACATTCAATCCACAACCATTTACCATTTGTCACATCTAAAATAATACACTATCTTTGCTTGCAATTCAACTACAAATTGCAATGATCGCACACAACACAAAAATTATTGGCGAAGGACTAACTTACGATGACGTATTATTAATCCCAAACTTTTCCGATGTACTTCCCAGAGAAGTCAGTATTCAATCTAAATTTTCTCGTAATATTACTTTAAACGTTCCCATAGTTTCCGCAGCAATGGATACCGTTACCGAAAGTTCAATGGCAATTGCTATGGCGCAAGAAGGTGGAATTGGGGTGTTGCATAAAAATATGACCATTGCGCAACAAGCCGCAAAAGTTAGAAAAGTGAAACGTGCGGAGTCAGGAATGATAATAGATCCCGTTACTTTGCCGTTAACATCAACCGTTGCCGACGCTAAAAATGCAATGAAAGAATTTGGCATTGGAGGAATTCCAATTGTCGATGAAAATAAAATCCTAAAAGGAATTGTAACCAACCGTGATTTGCGTTTTGAGAAAAACAATGCAAGACCAATTATTGAAGTGATGACTTCGGAAAATTTGGTTACTGTTGCCGAGGGAACTTCATTAGAACAAGCCGAAGTAGTTTTGCAAGGCAATAAAATTGAAAAATTGCCTGTGGTAAACACCGATTATAAATTGGTTGGTTTAATCACTTTCCGAGATATTACCAAGTTGACACAAAAACCAATTGCCAACAAAGACGTTTTTGGTCGTTTGCGTGTTGCAGCAGCCATTGGCGTTACAGGCGATGCCGTTGAAAGAGCAGAAGCTCTTGTAAATGCTGGTGTTGACGCCATTATTATTGACACCGCCCACGGACATACGCAAGGAGTTGTTAATGTTTTGAAAGAAGTAAAAGCTAAATTTCCACAAATAGATGTTATCGTTGGTAACATTGCAACCCCAGAAGCCGCTAAATTTCTTGTTGAAAATGGTGCCGATGGCGTGAAAGTTGGAATTGGACCTGGTTCTATTTGCACCACCCGTATCGTTGCAGGAGTAGGTTTTCCACAATTTTCTGCAATATTAGAAGTTGCCGCAGCCATAAAAGGCTCGGGAGTTCCAGTAATTGCTGACGGAGGAATCCGATACACGGGCGATATTCCCAAAGCTATTGCCGCAGGTGCCGATTGCGTGATGTTGGGATCGCTACTAGCGGGAACGATGGAATCTCCAGGGGAAACCATCATTTTTGAAGGTCGAAAATTTAAATCCTACCGTGGAATGGGTTCTGTAGAAGCGATGCAAGAAGGCTCAAAAGATCGTTATTTTCAAGATGTTGAAGACGATGTCAAGAAATTAGTTCCCGAAGGAATCGTAGGTCGCGTTCCTTATAAAGGCGAATTAAACGAAAGTATGCAACAATTCATTGGCGGACTTCGTGCAGGAATGGGCTATTGCGGCTCAAAAGACATCCCAACATTACAAGATACAGGGCGTTTTGTTCGCATTACTGCCAGCGGAATCAACGAAAGTCACCCACATAATGTGACTATTACCAAAGAGGCACCCAATTATTCCCGATAGTTTATAAGACTAAAAGTATAAAGAAAAACCTAATAGAATACAAAATTCATATTATGTTTTTATACTTTACTGTTTTTTCAAGCGCTAGCATCAGTTTCACCAAGATAGTTAGCTGAGTTAAATATGTATAAATAATGTTTGTTTCAATAGCTAAATAAAGATTAAAAATAGAATCTGTATATTTGCGACTCATTAAAAAGAAATATTATGCAACATATTATAGACCGTTTCATTAGTTATGTAATTATTGATACTGAATCCGATCCAAATTCAACAACAACTCCAAGCACAGAAAAGCAGTGGGTTTTAGCAAATAAATTGGTTGAGGAATTAAAAGCAATTGGTTTGGAAGACGTTACAATTGATGAAAACGCCTATATAATGGCTACTTTGCCGAGTAATGTTGCACACGAAGTTCCTACAATTGGGTTTGTATCTCATTTTGATACTACTCCAGATTTTACTGGTGCCAACGTAAATCCTCAAATAATTCCTAATTATGATGGTGGTGATATTGTCCTAAATAAAGAGCAAAATATTGTTTTGTCTCCAAATTATTTCAAAGATTTATTACTTTATAAAGGACAAACATTAATCACAACAGATGGTTTGACGTTGCTTGGCGCAGATGATAAAGCGGGAATTACAGAAATTGTTACGGCAATGGAATTCTTAGTGAAAAATCCTGATATCAAACACGGAAAAATTAGAATTGGGTTTACGCCAGATGAAGAAATTGGTCGTGGCGCTCATAAATTTGACGTGGCAAAATTTGGCGCCGAATGGGCATATACTATGGACGGAAGTCAGATTGGGGAATTAGAATATGAAAATTTTAATGCTGCAGGTGC
>CANFVB010000172.1 GCA_947450355.1 Bacteroidota bacterium | reverse complement strand
TCTGACGGTTTTAATAGAATTATGGAAATTCAACCAACAGAATTACACGAACGCGTTCCTTTTTTCTGTGGAAGTAAAAATATGGTTGAAAAAGCCGAAGATTTTATGCATAAAGCAAAATTGAGTAAATACTAAGATTATTATAAATAGTTTTGAAATTACCATTAGGAAATTACGTTATTTCTTAATGGTAATTTTTTTTAAAACACCTCAGATTTCTATTTGTTCATATGTTGCATTTCAAAAATAAAAGTGTCCAAATCGACATTTTGAACCAATAATGACAACGCTTTATCTACAATATAACGCACATTACTTGGCGTAAAACCTAATGCTACCGCAAATTTCATTAAAATATCTTTTTGGCGTTGTCCTAGGATGTGATCCGCATAAACCATTCTCGATAAATCATACAAACGTTCCAATCTTTGTGTGTATAAATAAGGAGGATTTATGGGATATTTCATTGGATTTTCTAAAATTTCCTCATATTCTAATGGAGAAATTTCGAGATTGTGCGCTAATTTATCTAAGAATAATTTTTCCTCTGGACTCAAAGCCCCGTCAGCAGTTGCAACCCGTACAATGGCAGAAAAATGACCTTTGTTTCTACTCTTAAATTCGTTATCAAATAAATCGGAAAATGACATAATTTTAAGTTTTAGTGTTACTCAAATTTAAGCATAATTTTATATTTTTTTGCCCTATTTTTCTTAAAATTTTATAATTATTGGAATGAAAATCGCATTTATTTTAATTGCCATTAAATGAAATCTATCCTAACTATTTTCAAAATAATTCGTAAGTTTGACACGCACTAAATCTTTAACACATTAACTATGTCGGAATTTTGGATTTATTTTGAAATAGGAATGCGCCACGTTTTGAACATAAACGCTTACGATCACGTTTTGTTTTTAATCGCTTTGACCGTTCCGTACTCATTTAACGATTGGAAACGAGTTTTAATTTTGATTTCCCTTTTCACAGTTGGTCATACAATTGCGTTACTACTTTCGGTTTATGGAGTTGTGGTTGTAAAAGTGAATCTCATTGAATTTTTAATTGCAATTACGATATTAATAACGGCACTTTTTCACCTTTTTACGGCCGGAAAATCATCCAAAAATGAAAGTATAACGGTCATTGGTTTCATCACTTTGTTTTTCGGAATTGTACACGGATTAGGTTTTGCGACCTATTTTAAATCAATTCTTGGCGGAACTACAAATGATAAATTAGTACCACTTTTGGAATTTGCAACTGGAATTGAAGCATCACAAATAATAGTTGTTTTGGTTGTTTTAATAGTTGCTTATTGCGTTCAAACGCTGTTTAGATTTTCAAAAAGAGATTGGACATTAGTAATGGCATCATTTGTGATTGGAGTTGTATTGCCAATGATTATTGAGAGTAAAATTTGGATTAGATAAAGAAATGGAAAAGAAAAAATTAAATAAATACGATAAAGCTTATCTGCGAATTGCATCCGAATGGGGACAACTTTCCTATTGCAAACGCCGTCAAGTGGGCGCAATTATCGTTCGTGATAAAATGATAATTTCCGATGGATACAACGGAACGCCATCAGGATTTGAAAATTGTTGTGAAGATGATGAAGGATTAACGCAGTGGTTTGTGCTTCACGCTGAGGCAAATGCAATCCTGAAAGTGGCACGTTCAACGCAAACTTGTGAAGGAGCAACGCTATATATTACACTTTCGCCTTGCAAAGAATGTAGTAAATTAATTCACCAATCGGGAATAAAAAGAGTGGTGTATCAAAACGGTTATCGTGATGATTCTGGGATTCAATTTCTGATAAAAGCAGGCGTTGAAGTGGAACAAATTTTAGTTCTTGAACAATAAATGAAATTCAACCAGAAATATTTTCCAATAGTATTTTTTTCAACTTTAGCATTGGGAATCCTTCTTGGTGCAAAATTAAATTTTCCTTCTCAAGGAAATGTTTCGTCTTCGGATAATCATAAAAACAAACTCAATAAACTAATAGATTTTATTGATAATGAGTATGTTGATAAGGTAAATACCGATTCTATTGTTGATTTAGCGGTTACGAATATTTTAGAAAAATTAGATCCGCATTCCGTTTATGTTCCACCAAGTGAGCAAAGCCAAATTGCCGAAAGTATGAAAGGTGATTTCGTGGGAATTGGCGTTAATTTTTATATGCTAAATGACACTGTTGCGATTGTAAAACCAGTCAAAGGCGGGCCTTCTGAAAAAGCAGGAATTAAATCTGGCGATAGAATTTTATATGCCAATAAAGAAAAATTATTTGGTCGAAAACTCATAAGCGACAGCCTGTTTTCAAAATTAAAAGGCGAAAAAGGTTCTGAAGTTACGCTGACAATTTATCGCAAAAGCGAAAATAAAAAATTACAACTGAAACTAAAACGAGATGTTGTTGCCATTGAAAGTGTTGCTGCTACAGTGATGATAAATCCAACATTTGGGTATATAAAAATCAATCGTTTTGCCGAAACTACAGCTGATGAATTCAAAAAAGGCTTGTTGCAATTAAAAAAACAAGGCGCGACTTCTTTGATAATTGATGTGCGTGATAATGGCGGCGGTTATATGGAAAAAGCGGTTGAAATTGCCGATGAATTATTGAAAGACAAGCAACTAATTGTTTTCACAAAAAATAAAAAAGGTAAAGTTGACAAAACGTATGCAACGGCAGATGGAAATTTTGAAACTGGAAAAGTGTTTATTTTAATCAATGAAAATTCAGCTTCGGCAAGTGAAATATTGGCGGGTGCCATTCAAGATAACGACCGAGGAACTATTATTGGAAGGCGCTCTTTTGGGAAAGGATTGGTACAACGAGAAATGAATTTTGAAGACGGTTCGGCGGTGCGATTGACTATTGCAAGATATTACACACCAACGGGTCGCTCGATTCAAAAATCGTATAAAAACGGAAACGAAGAGTATTTCAAAGAATTCGACAAGCGATTATTGAACGGCGAATTGTACAAAAAAGACAGCATAAAAGTTGATGACACGCTCAAATTTAAAACGCCAAAAGGCAAAACGGTTTATGGTGGTGGCGGAATTGTTCCTGATGTTTTTGTGCCTTTGGAAGTTGAACACGGCGATGAAGGCGTTGGCTATTTGATGCAATCGGGACCTGTGAGCTATTATGTTTTTGAAGATTTAGACAAAAACAGAAAGGAATTTGAAGGCTTGAAATTCAATCAATTTCTATCAAAAATGGATAAATCTGATTTGTACTTCGAAAATTTCAAAAAGTATTTGTTTAAAAACGGTTTGGATTTGAAATTAGAAAAAGATAAAAAACTGGTAAAAAGGTATTTAACAGCTGAATTTGCAAGACAGTTATTTGGCGAAGAATTTTATTATTCGATTGTTTTGAAAGAAGATGCAATGATAAAAAAAGCGGTAAATTTAAAATAAATCCAAATTATTTTTGAATTTTATCGTGACTTTGTGTTTGAATTCCGTTGTTCCATAAAGTCAGAATGTCGGTTGCAACTGCAGCACCACTGCCAGCAGCGATTGACAATTGACTGCGCCAACCTGCTAAAGTTCCCGTAACATAAATCCCATCAGCAACTTTGTGATCGGTATTTTTGAGTTGGATTCTTTGTTTTTCAGCAAGAGCCTTTTTATGTGTTTCCACAAATTCTATTAAGCCGTCAATATCAAATGTATTGGAATAGCCAATGGCAACAACAATGGATTTGGTTTGGTAGGAGTTTATATTCGTAATGACGGCGAAGTTTGGAAATTCACCTTCAATTCGCATTACTTTTTCACCTTCAATTTGTTCTATATGTGGATATAAATTGGATAATTGTTGGATGCTTTGCGACAATAAATCAATTCCTAAAGTTCCAGCAGCAATTCCGTAAGCATTGTTAAATATAGCTTCTTGAAGTGAAGAAGTTTTTTGATGTGTAATGATTCCGATTTTTTTATCGGTCATAAATGGTTTCTTGTGAGCTGAACCTAAAACGAGTGCGCAAGACATTCCCGACACACCGCCACCAATAATTAGCGAATCAAATAGTACTGAATTATTTAGTTCGTTCTTCAATTTTTTTGGAAACTT
>CANFVB010000171.1 GCA_947450355.1 Bacteroidota bacterium | reverse complement strand
CACTTGCCATTCGTGGTTTTTGTCTTTATATAGTGTAGCTTCGCTACAATTTTCAGTTAGTTTACTTATTATTCTTCTAACGTTTCTAGCACTCATATCATATTTAAGGCTAATTTCTTTTACGGTTACGTACTCATTTTGTTGCATTTTATTTCTTATTTAACGCATCATATCTATTAGGGCATTGGTAAAATGCCGAGCATTGGATATGTTATTTTAATATAAATATGTCGGAATTAGTAAAAAGTTCCTTCGGACTTATTATTTTATTCATATTCAAGTATAATTAACTTCAACTACATTGTAAATAGTTGAAGTTGCATTTTTAAAAGAATAATATTGTGATGATATTTTCGCTTTCTAAAACTGTTTGTTTTTAGTTAAAAGCTTATAGGCATGGGAAAGTTTCTTCAAATCTTGAATAAAGAGGTTTGACAATTCAATAGTGAAGGGTACAAAAACCTCTGAGAAATCAGAGGTTTTTTCGTTTTACGAAAGCGTAGTCAAACATTTTTTTGCTTGCTCCAGGCTTCGGGTACAAAAACCCCTGAGAAATCAGAGGTTTTTTCGTTTTACGAAAGCGGAGTCAAACATTTTTTTGTTTGCTCCAGGCTTCGGGGACAAAATTTGTGATAAAACAAATTTTATAAGCTAAAGCTAAATGCACTGAAGGGGCATAGTTTTAAACTATATTTTGATACCAATAAAACATAGGGATAAGACTAAACTTATCCCTACATTTAATAAAATTATAAATATTTATTTAGCGGCTTGTGGGTTTACTGCCGTAATTGCGATTCCAGATAATGCGGCATCGGTTTTTTTCTCTTCTTCGAGGGTCATTGCGAGTAAATTTGCGGCTTTGCTTTCGCCTAACGTTTTTGCATAAGCGTGTAAAGTTCCATAAGTTGCAATTTCGTAATGTTTCACTTTTTGCACCGATGCAATTATTCCTGCATCACGCACTTTTCCAGCTTTGGTGTCTTTAATGAAGTCTTCATTTTCTTTTAGAATCCCTTCCATTGCGCCACATTTTTTGGTGTGGGGCTTAATTCCAGTAGCTTTGAAAACTTGTTCCAAGCGGGAAATATGTTGGTCTGTTTCTGATTGATGGTTTTTGAGGGCGCTTACTAATTCTGGGGAAGAAGCATTTTTCAACCTTTTGACCAATGTTTTACCAACTAATTTTTCGGCATTATAAATGTCTTTTAAACCACCTTCAAATAAATCTCTTAAATTCTGTGCTTCGCTCGATTTGGCTTTGGCACTTTCTTGTTTTTTAATTAACGTTTCCATAATGATTATTTTAAATGTTAGTATTAAGATTATATAATTTATAAGTAGAATAAAAGTAGTTATAATATTTTTTAAATCGTTGTTAATTAACTATTTACAAGTAGGAATACTTCGATTTGGTGAAAATCTCATCATTAAAAATAAGTTTTAATTAAAGTTGAATCGTGAGATTTCCGAGAACGTTTTTAGCCCTGATAGCAGCGGTATCCTGCGCTTTTTTGCGCAGATATAGCGAATAGCAGGAAATAGCTCCTAATAAAAACTCAAAAGATTTCGATTACAGAAAATATAATTGTTAATTTGTGACTTCTAATTTAGAGTGGTATGTTGAAAAATAATTTGAAATATATTTTGGTTTTGCTGGTTTTAACGGTAATTGGGTGCGCCAAAAGGGGCTCGATTTCTGGCGGATTGAAAGACACGATTGCGCCAGTTTTGAAAGCGAGTTTCCCGAAAAATTTCAGCGTGAATTTTAAAGGAAGTGAGATAAATTTGACTTTTGATGAATATGTAAAACTGAAAAATGTCAATAAACAGCTGATTATTTCTCCGCCAATGAAGACAATTCCAGTGATTTCTCCGTTGACGGCGAGTAGAATTATTAACATAAAAATTAAAGATACGCTTCAGGAAAATACGACATATAGTTTTAATTTTGGACAAAGTATTGAGGATAATAATGAAGGAAATGCTTACAAACAGTTCAAATATGTGTTTTCGACAGGCACATTTATTGACTCGCTAAAACTGGGCGGAACCATAAAAGACGCACTAAACAAGAAAGAAGATTCGTTTGTTTCGGTGCTATTGTATGAAGTGAATGAGAAATTAACGGATTCGGTGGTTTATAAATCGGTTCCGAGATATATTACGAATACGTTGGACAGTTTAAAGACTTTTAAAATTGAGAATATTAAGGCTGGGAAATATCTATTGGTGGCGATGAAAGATGCAAATAGCAACAATAAATTCAATCCTAAAGAGGACAAAATTGGGTTTAGAAAACAGTATGTTACGATTCCGAATGACAGTTTATTTGAACTAAAATTATTCAAAGAAGTGTTGCCGTTTAAGGCGGTTAAGCCTGTTCAAGCATCGGGAAATAAATTGTTTTTGGGTTATGAAGGGAAGCCAAAAAACCTGAATATCGTTTTGAAAAATGGGGATGAAATTCTGCCAACAATAATTACAAAATTCCCCGTGAAGGATTCGGTTCAAGTTTGGTTTACACCAATAAAAGCCGATTCGTTGAATTTGGCGGTGACTAACGGAACGTATAAAGCTAATTTTAATTTCAAAATTAAAGCACAGAAAAAAGATACTTTGAGTTTTTCTGGAAAGTCGAGTTTGGGATTATCGAAAAAGGATAAATTTACGATTACGGCTTCGCGACCTTTGATAAAATTTGATAAATCGAAAATCAAAGTTATTGATAAAGACTCGGTGAGCGTTGTTTTTACTACAGATTATGATATTTATAATCAAGAATTGAGATTTGATTTTCCAAAAGAGCCTTTGCAAAGTTACAAATTCCAACTTTTGCCAGGTGCATTAACAGATTTTTTAGAGCAGCAAAATGACACGCTGAACTATAAAGTGACCACAAAAAATGCTTCCGATTACGGGAATTTGCGAGTGAATTTGACCAATGTAAAACGTTTTCCAATACTTGTGGAATTGACGAATGCGAAAGGTGATGTTGTGGCTTCGGAATATTCTGAGAAAGAGACTTTTATAGATTTTACGTTTTTGGATCCTGCGAAATTTACGTTGCGCGTTATTTATGATGCAAATGCAAATAAAGAATGGGATTCTGGTAATTTCTTGGAGAAAAAACAAGCTGAAGAAGTGATTTATTTTCCTAAAGAAATTGATGTTCGTGGGAATTGGGATGTCGATCAGGGGTTTGATTTAGGAAAATAATTTCAATTATCCCATTTTAAAATCATCCCGATCATTCAAAAAACCAAATTTTTGTCTAGTTTCTAATAAAGCCTTTTTATTCAGCATTGTAACATAAACACTCTCATTTTCTTGAGGTTTGATGAGGTAATTCCCGAGAAAATCTATTGCTTGAGAACGACCAGAATAGTCGTGATGGTTATGGTCGGTGCCAATTCTATTTACGCCAATGGTATAACACATATTTTCGATAGCACGTGCTTTTAGCAAAGCATCCCAAGCGTTTATTCTTGGTTTTGGCCAGTTGGCAACGTAAATCAAAATATCATAGTCTTCGGTATTTCTTGCAAATACTGGAAACCTCAAATCATAACAAATTAGTGGGCAAATTTTGAATCCTTTGTATTCAATTATTATTTTTTCGGTTCCCGAAGTATATATTTTGTCCTCACCAGCAAGCGTAAATAAGTGTTTTTTATCATAGGTTTTAACGTCTCCTGATGGAAATACAAACACCAAACGATTGTAAAAATTTTCGTTTTCTTGAATTACTACACTTCCTGTAATAGCTGAATTTTTGGCTTTTGCTAATGATTGCAACCACAAAACTGTTTCGCCTTGCATTGGTTCGGCAACTGTTTTTGGATTCATAGTAAAACCCGAGGTAAACATTTCTGGAAGAACAATCAAATCGATATTTTCAGTTATGGCATTGATTTTTCCCTCGAAATACTTCCGATTTGCAATTGGGTTTTCCCAGAGTAATGGGGCTTGTAAAAGGGCTATTTTCATTGAAATTATTTTATTGCTAAGAAACCCAAATGTGATTTTAATTCAAATATAGTAAATTAAACGGATCAATTGCGTTAGGGAGCGCAACGGCATCCTTTTGTGGCAAAAAAAGAGTTGAT
>CANFVB010000170.1 GCA_947450355.1 Bacteroidota bacterium | reverse complement strand
CAAAAGGAATCTGATATTCTAAGAGTCCATTTAAAAAAAGGAATGGCGAATTTAAATGAGAATTGCGATATAATGATCGATCAAATCAGAGCAATTGACAATAAAAGATTAATTAAAAAGGTTGGAATTTTACCAACTGATTTGATAGAAAAAATTAAAGAAAATATAGCTATAATTATTGATTTAGATTAATTCCCACAATCGTTCCGACCGCTTGGATTTGCAACCCCTGTCTTATAAGCTTGTGATAGTGGGCACGGATTGCAAATCCGTAATCCGTTACGTATATTTGAACGTCAAATTTGGCATCAAACACGTCAATTTACATTTTATTTAAACGGATTGCGTTCCGTCCAAATCATTTCTGGTTCAAAATAACGGAATAGTTTTGCAATAAATAAATTGATGAACCAATTGCTATGTTGCATTAATCCATACATTTTTTCGGGTTTGGCACCCACCGAACTTTTAATTTCTAAAGCGGTTCTCGCAAATACAATTCGATTGAATCCTTTATTAATCGAATAGCCAATCATATCATAAAGCATATTCAAATACAGCATTTTCTCTCGTTGGCATTTTTCATCATAACCCAAAAAATAGGTATCAATATCGTTGCCGTTTTTTATCAAAGTATTGAAACCTATCAAAGTTTCCCCATTAAAATAACCGTAAAATAGAAATTTTTCTTTCAATGCTTTTTTGAAAATCTCAAAATGATTTTCAGGTAAAAAAAATGTGTTGAAAGGGGCGTTTTTAGCAACATCCATATACAGTTCAAAAATTCTGTCTTTGTAATTTGCAATATCTTCTAATGACAATTTCCGTTTTGTAATTCCTTCCGCTTTTTTTCGTACTCTTTTGTATTGGTCGCGGTATTTTTTGGTCAAATCAAACGTGTAATCTTCAAAAGATTGCCAATGCTTTTTTATCTCAAAAAGCATATTGGGTTGCGTCGAAAATTTAAAATAGGAATGAAATTCAGGAAGGTCAAATAACGAAATTTGCATTTCAGAGAAATCCTTAAAAATGATAAGATGTACTTTATTTCCTTGTTTCTGAATTTGTAATTTTAGTGCTTCAACAGCATTGTTTAAAGCAATTAAACCATCGGATACCAATACATTTTCAGAAATACAAAAGGCGTTTTGCCCCGTTAAAGTATTATTACCAACGACTAAAACATTGGAACTGAAATTTTTAAAAGCAAAATTCCGAACTTCTGTTTTTATACAATGATCTCTTTCACCATAGGAACTCACGGCACTTAAATTGATGAATTGTGTTAAAGCAATTCCAACTAATTCCTCATTTTGAAACAAACCGATAAAATTACATATCATATTTTCTGGGGACGAAATCTCTAAAATGTGTAAATATTCCTTTGATAGAAAAACATTTTTACTAGAAAACGCATCCCAATTTGAAGGAAATTCTGAAATTGAAGAATAGATTTTGTAAGTTATAGTTGTGTTCAAATGAATGGCAAATTAATTGTTGTCTAAAATACTATTTAAAGTTAAAGTAGAAAACTATTCAGCAATTTTTAACTAATTTTATAAAAATGTTTAGCAATGAAAAAATATAATAAGGAAGAAGTAGCGCCAATGCTATTAAATTTAAATGAATGGCACTTTAATTCAGATGGAATTGAGAAAAAATTTCAGTTTAAGAATTTTACTGAAGCACTTGGTTTTATAGTAAAAGTGGGTGTGATTTCTGAAAAAATGAACCACCATCCAGAATTATATAATGTTTATAATAAAGTAAACATCCGGTTAACTACTCACGATGTAGGCGGCATAACGGATAAAGATTTTAAATTGGCTTCTGAAATTGATCGGTTTTAATAGTTTTTCAATATATTAAATCGCTTTTCGAGTTCAATAGGAATTGCCCTGATTACACAAACTTCCACCGAAAAATCTGTGAAAATTTGTGTAATCTGTGTTTTATAACTATTTCTTTTACTTTGTCCAGCGACAGCTCGTTTTAATGATTTTAACTTGTCAATTCTAAAACAGGGATTTCAATTCCAATAATTTCGGTTTTGTAAAAATGAAGCATAGAATTTATGGTAGTTTTACTTTTTTCAAAGTAATTTACATTTGAAAATAATTCTTCGTAATAGGAAATCCCATCTAATAAATTGCTTTTGAAAGCATTTAATTTCTTGATTTGCGCAGCAGTAATTTCATTTGAAATGTCTAATATCTCTTTTTTTAAATAGTCAACATACATTATCAATTCTTTTACAAACATATTCGGACGGTGCGTATTTTGAAGCACATTTGCATTTCCATAAATATGTTGTATCATTTTTGACAGCGAAACTTCTTGGTCAAAATAAGCCATATTTGGACCAGGACAAATGATAACTCCTTGTGCTTGCCCTTTAATTTTAATGTCGTTTTCTAAATAGGAAGCATTAGCCAAACCAACACAAAGACACGCTTTTTCGGTTATACTAAAGCTCTTTCTTTTGAAATTTTCTTCGGATAATGTATCCTTTTGTTTTTCTAATTCTGCCAATTTAATGTCTTGGTATTTTTTTGAAGAAGTACAAATTCCTTTGGCGTCTAATTCTTTGCTAAGTGCTAAAAAACGTTTTGGACACGAACTTCCAGCTTTACTTTCGGCAATTCTTTTTTGCTTGAATTGTTCATTGGTAGTGCCTCGCAAAGTATTAAAAGGAATTCCCAACGGAGAAATATGGCTCAAATACAAATCCTCTTCTTTGGCTTTTATCAATAATTCTCGTGTTCCTTTGTCCACCGATGTCGCTTCTGAAACTAATAAAAAAGGCGTTCCCCAACCCACAGAATCTACTTTGTAATGGTCTAATAAAAACTCGTGTTCTTCTGAAGTTCCAACACCTCCTTGCACTGTTATTTTTAAATTCAATGGCTTTTCAGGAACGTGCATTTCTTTTTGCGCCAATGCTTTTGCCATTAATTCATAAGCTGATTGGATTAATTGGTCTTTTTTAGATTTGAATTCTTCTAAAATTGGACCTAATAAAAAGCCATCGGTGGCAAATGCGTGTCCTCCACAATTCAAACCCGATTCTATTCGGTATTCTGAAACCCAAAGTCCTTTTTTAGCTAAAAAATTCCCTTGAATCATAGCCGAACGAAAGTCACTTACTTTCAAGGTAATTTTCTTCTTTAAATGGTTGTTTAAATCAGGAAAAAAGCTTGTGAAATTTTCAAAGTAACTGTATAATCTTGGATTCATTCCAGCCGAAAGAACCACCGAAGACTCCAAATTGCTATTCACAAATCCTCGAAGTGCCGCATGGGCATCATTGAATTCAATAGGCAATTGTTCGTCTTTCTCGAAATTATCTTTGTCTAATTTGGTCATAATATTGACGTCAATATCTCCAGGATAAAGATTGTTTTCAATATAATTTTTTACATTTTCCTTCAATTCAAATCCGTTTTCTAGTAGGTTTTCTAAACCTTTTTTTATTTCAGATTTGTTTGGCAAAATGGCGATATAATTTTCTAATGCTGTTTTACTTTCGGCTATTTCAGCTTTGAAATTCTCAAACTTTTCTTTTACAATTTTGTCAACTAAATTCAAATAGGAAGTAATTCTAAGAGCTCTATAATCATGAATTTTTTGCGTGATTTCATGATATGGAATCTCAAATTTCGCACTATAAAAAGCATTCATTTTTTCAATTAAATCATCGTCCATAATTGAAATAACCGATGAAATCCCATATTTCCCTACTCGAATTGGGCTGTCAATTGTGTATGCAAGTCCCATCACAGGAATGTGAAAGGTATGTAATTGTTTTGCTGAAGTCATATTAATTCAATTTAATAAAATAAGCTACAAAATTGATGCTTTTCGCTTGATTAAAAACTGATAATTATCATATTGAATATATTTAAATAGATTGGTTTTGGTCATACAACATATAAAAATTGCCCTTAAACAGCCTTGTTTAGTATTATAAATTCAATGTCTTAAAAACTTGTTTGGGTTGCAAATATTTTATAATTTTGCAACCCAAATTTAGTATGTAAATTAAGAAAGAAAATGGATATCAAAAGAGTAGCAATAAACGCTGTAAATGAAGTGATTGTGATGACAGTAGTTCACATGGATTACAAAGGTCAAGTGCAAAAAAGAATAAACGAAAAAATGCCTTTAGCTACCGTTAAAGGTTTTAGAAAAGGTGCTGTGCCTAAAGACTTAGTTGAAAAACAATACGGAAGAGCAATTAAAATCGAAGAAGTTGATAAAGTTGTTGCTTTGGCATTAGAAAGATACATTCAATCAGAACGTTTGAATCT
>CANFVB010000169.1 GCA_947450355.1 Bacteroidota bacterium | reverse complement strand
TTCAAAAATATCTTCACATTGAAAGGTGATATTTGAATAGGATTCCGATAATTTTTTGGCATGATTTACTGTGAAGGCATTTGCATCAATTCCAATTAAATTAAACGAATAATTATTCTCTTTTCCATAATTTGACAAAACCCGCAACATATCTCCATTGCCACAACCAACATCAACAATCGTCATCAATCTTGATTTTGGTACCGTTAAAATCAATTCTTTTACGCCTTTCAAAGTCAATGAATTTCCACCTAAAAATTGATTAATTTTGGCAATTTTATCCAACGCTTCTCGCAATACTTCCCCTTCCAAAGTAAAATCGTCCATTATTTCTGGAGTTTCGGTTCTGTATTTTGTGTTTATTGACATATTTATATCTAAAGTATTGGTTTTCCGTGTGTTTTCTTAATGATAATTGGTAATAAAAATGGAAATTGTACTAATATACGCATTAAAATTGATGCGATACGGGGTTGTTGTAAAATTTCGGCTATTAAACGTCCTGTTTTTAATCTCTTCTCAAAATGAAATTTCCATTGTTTGATGTATTCTTCTTCTAATGAAGCTCTTGAAGTACTTTTACAATCATAATAATTGATTACTAATTCTGAAGCAATTTTTGCACTGTGAACCGCCATTGCCATTCCATTTCCGCACAAAGGATGAATTAATCCAGCAGTATCGCCAATCATCAAAATATGATTTTCAACAGCTTCTTTTTTGTCAAATGATATTTGACCAATTGTTAATGGCTTTTCAAAAATCAAAGTAGCTTTTTCAAAAAGTAATTTCAAATGTGGATTTTCAGAAAGCACCTTTTCTTGAAACTCTTCATTATTTTTATACAATTTGTAGGCTTCATAATTTGTTATATAACAGATGTTAATGGCATTGTTTTCAATTTTAGAAACACCACAATAGCCGCCATTAAAATTATGTAAACCTACCAAATCATTTGCGAAATTTCCATTATAATGTGCTTTTACAGCGAGCCAATGCGACTTTTTCTGAATAAAATTTCTATTTAATTTGACATCAATCGTAGAACGTTTTCCAAAAGCTCCGAGTACTATTTTTGATTTAAATAAAGTTCCAATTGAAGTTGTAACCGTAAACGCATCAGTATCAAAAATTACATTTTCAACAGTTTCCTGAATAAAAGTGCAACCATTAGAAAGTGCAATAGTGTACAAATGAAAATCTAAAGCATATCTGCTGATTCCAAATCCGCCCAAAGGCAATTCAGTGTTAATTGCCGTTCCGTTTTGGGTTGAAAATTGAAGTTTAGTTATTGAAGTAGGATTTAGTTTTAATATATCAATTCCGAGCCATTCAAAATAAGGAAGCACTTCATTTGAAATATATTCTCCGCAAACTTTATGTTTTGGGTAACTATTTTTCTCAATTACCGTCACTTGAAGCCCAATTTTAGATAAATGAATAGCAGCAGTAAGTCCCGCTAATCCACCTCCTAAAATTAAAACCTCTTTTTGATTTTTCATATCTGAGTAAATTTAAGGAATTGGTTTGTGAGTTCAATTAGAGACCTTGTTTTATTTAACAAGATATTGGCTACCGTTGAACGGATTGTAATAACGAATTCATGTTATATTGATTAAAATTGTTTCACATAATTTAATAAGTTTCAAAAAAAATTACAAAAAGCAATAAAATTATTACATTTGGGGAAATTGCACTCTAAATTTTAAAAAATGCAAAAATTGTTCTGTCGAATATTATTTATTTCATTTCTATTTTTTCAAATAGCACAAGCTCAACAACCTGCAAAACCGAATACTGTTGCTATTTACAACCAAATTCAAAAACTTAATTTTTTAGGTTCAGTATTGTATATTGCGGCACATCCTGACGATGAAAATACCCGATTAATTTCCTATTTGTCTAATGAGAAAATGGCTCAAACAGGCTATTTGTCTTTAACTCGTGGTGATGGCGGTCAGAATTTAATTGGTTCAGAATTACGGGAACAATTAGGTGTTATTCGAACGCAAGAACTTCTGGAAGCCAGAAAAATTGATGGTGGTATTCAGTTTTTTTCCCGTGCCAATGACTTTGGATATTCTAAAAATCCTGATGAAACCCTACAAATCTGGGATAAAAATCAGGTACTAAGTGATGTAGTTTGGGCAATTCGTAAATTCCAACCTGATGTAATTATCAACCGATTTGATCATCGTTCGCCAGGAACTACACATGGACATCACACTGCTTCTGCCCTATTGAGCGTTGAAAGTTTTGATTTAGCAAATGATGCAAAAATATTTCCCGACCAATTGAAATTCGTTCAGCCTTGGCAACCAAAAAGACAGTTTTTCAATACTTCGTGGTGGTTTTATGGAAGCAAAGAGAAATTTGAAGCAGCCGACAAAACCAATTTAAGTGCTTTACAAATTGGTGTTTTTTATCCATCATTAGGAAAATCAAACCAAGAAATTGCAGCGTTGAGCCGAAGTTGTCATCAATCGCAAGGTTTTGGAAGCACAGGAAGTCGTGGCGAAGAAACGGAATATTTAGAATTGCTTAAAGGAAGTTCTTTACAAGATAAAACCAATGTATTCGAAGGAATTGATACTACTTGGAATCGGGTGAAAGGTGGTGCTGCTATCGGACAATTATTAGAAAAAGTGCAACAGCAATTTGATTTCAAAAATCCATCGGCAAGCATTCCAGATTTGGCGAAAGCCAATTCTATGCTTCAATTATTAGAAGACGAACATTGGAAAACCATAAAATCTGAGGAAATCAAGAAAATAATTGCTGCCTGTTCTGGATTGTATCTTGAAGCGGTTTCAGAAAATCAAACGGCAAATCCAAATAGCATTCTAAAAGTTAAAATTGAAGCCATAAATAGAAGTCCGATAGTGATGCAATTGGAAAGCATTACTTCGTTACCAGAACAAAAAAACACGCTTGAAAATATCGTTTTAAAAAACAATGTTTCACAGAATTTGACATTGGAACTGCAATTGCCTGCGACATTAGAATATACCAATCCGTATTGGTTAAATGAAAAAGGCACGGTTGGAATGTACCGCGTTGACAATCAAATGAACGTTGGTATTCCAGATGTAATTCGAGAAGTTAAAGTAGTTTTTACAGTTAATATAAATGAAATTTCAATTCCTTTTGAACGAAATGTTATCTATAAATTTAATGATCCAACGAAAGGCGAAATCTATAATCCATTGGATATTGTGCCCGAAATTACAACTTCAATTATTGATAAAGTTGCCATTTTCAATACCGCTAAATCAAAAACTATTGGCGTAAAAATTAAAGCTGGAAAAGATTCAGAAAACGGAGTACTAAGATTAGATATCCTGAAGAATTGGAGAGTTAATCCAACCGAAATCACATTTGCCTTGAGCAAAAAAGGAGAAGAGCAAATTGTATATTTTGAGGTATTTCCACCCAAAAAGGCAGATGAAATTACGGTGAAATGTATCGCAATTGTAAACGGCAAAACGTTTGACAAAGAGCAAATCAACATCAATTACGATCACATTTCAAAGCAACAAATTTTGAGAACTTCTGAAGCGAAATTCATCAAATTAGACATCAAAACGGGAAGCGAAAAAATAGCCTATATTATGGGTGCGGGCGATGAAGTTCCGCAGAGTTTAATGCAAATGGGATATGAAGTTTCCATACTAAAACCCGAAGAAATAACTAAGGAAAAACTACTGAATTTTGACGTAGTTATCACTGGAATTAGGGCTTACAATACCGTTAAAGCATTGGCATTCAAACAAGATATTTTATTCGATTTTGTCAAAGAAGGGAAAACAATGTTGGTGCAATACAACACGACGGATGAATTGGTGACTAAAAATATTGCGCCATTTTCACTGAAAATTTCTAAAGATAGAGTTACCGAAGAAAATGCAGAAATACGGTTTTTAGAACCACAAAATCCTGTTTTGAATTACCCAAATAAAATTACTTCCAAAGATTTTGAAGGCTGGAAACAGGAACAAGGACTCAATTATCCAAGTGAATGGGACGCTGCCTTCACCCCTATTTTGTCTTCAAATGACAAAGGCGAAACGCCAAAAAATGGAGCGTTACTTATCGCAAAATACGGAAAAGGACATTATATTTATACGGGTTTGAGTTTCTTTAGAGAATTGCCAGAAGGCGTTTCTGGTGCGTTTAGATTGATGGCGAATATAATTTCTATTAAATAAAATCGAGATGAACGAAAATAAAATGTGGAAGAAAAATTACACTTGGGTTTTAGTAGCCAATGCAATTTACATCGTTTTTTACTTTATTATTATGCAACTATTTTCCT
>CANFVB010000168.1 GCA_947450355.1 Bacteroidota bacterium | reverse complement strand
CTAAATCACATTTTGGTTCGTCACGAACAAGGGGCAATTCACGCAGCGCAAGGATATGCAAGAGTGAGCGGAAAAACGGGAGTTGTGTTTGCAACAAGTGGTCCTGGCGCAACCAATTTGGTTACTGGACTAGCAGATGCACAAATAGATTCAACGCCATTAGTTTGTATTACAGGTCAGGTTTTTGCTCATTTATTAGGAACCGATGCCTTTCAAGAAACCGACATCATCAATATTACGATGCCGATTACAAAATGGAATTACCAAATTACAGATGCTTCTGAAATACCTGAAATTTTAGCGAAAGCTTTTTATATAGCAAAAACTGGTCGTCCAGGTCCTGTTTTAATTGACATTACAAAAAATGCGCAATTGCAATTGTTTGAATATATTGGTTACAGACCTTGTATTCACGTTCGTAGTTACCGTCCTGAACCAATAGTTCGAATGGAATATATCGAAAAAGCTGCGAGTATAATCAACAATGCAAAAAAACCATTTGTAATTTTTGGTCAAGGTGTTATACTTGGAAATGCAGAAAAAGAATTTGCAAATTTCATTGAAAAAGCAGGACTTCCAGCTGCTTGGACGATAATGGGAATGAGTGCTATGCCAACAGATCATCCACTTGGCGTTGGAATGTTAGGAATGCACGGAAATTACGGTCCAAATGTTTTAACCAATGAATGTGATGTGTTAATTGCCGTTGGAATGCGATTTGACGACCGAGTTACGGGACGTTTGGATAAATATGCAAAACAAGCACAAATTATTCATTTGGATATTGATCCTGCTGAAATTGATAAAAACGTACAAACTACAGTTCCAGTTTGGGGAAATTGCAAAGAAACATTGCCCATACTAACTGAATTATTGGACACAAAAACACATCCGGAATGGATGAACGAATTTGAAATTAGAAAAGAAAAAGAAACTTCAACTTTAATTACCAAAGAACTAAATCCAACAGAAGGCGGATTGACAATGGGAGAAGTGATGAATGTTTTGAATGAATTAACTGGTGGAAATGCCGTAATTGTTACCGATGTTGGGCAACACCAAATGGTGGCTTGCCGATATACAAAACAAAATATTTCACGCAGTAATATTACGAGTGGCGGTTTAGGAACTATGGGATTTGCACTTCCTGCTGCTATTGGAGCAAAATTTGGCGCGCCCGAAAGACACGTTGTTGCCATAATGGGAGATGGCGGTGCACAAATGAACATCCAAGAATTGGGAACAATTATGCAATTTAAACCCAATGTTAAAATTCTGATTTTGAATAATAGTTTTCTTGGAATGGTTCGCCAATGGCAAGAATTATTTCACGAAAAAAGATATTCTTTTACTGATATTCAAAGTCCGGATTTTGTAAAAGTTGCCAATGCCTATGGAATTGATGGAAAACAAATTTCAAAAAGAGAAGAATTAAGAGCAAGTTTGAAGGAAATGTTAGACCATCCAAGTTCGTTTTTATTAGAAGTCGCAGTACTTCACGAAGACAATGTGTTTCCCATGGTACCGCAAGGAAAAGGCGTTGCAGAAATTGTATTAAGCAAAGAAGAAATTTAGGATTACCCAATTTATATGGAAATCTAAAAAATATTAAAATGAAAAAGGAATATACATTATCGGTTTACACGGAAAATCAAGTTGGTTTACTCAACAAAATCGCCATAATTTTTTCGAGAAGAAAAATCAATTTAGAGAGTTTGAATTCTTCACCAAGTGAAATTGACAAAATCTACAGATTTACAATTGTGATTATTGAAACAGAAGCCGTTGTCAACAATATTGTGCGTCAATTAGAGAAAATTGTAGATGTTTTCAAAGTGTTTTCCAATACCAATGAAGAAATCGTTTGGCAACAAATGGCGTTGTATAAAGTGCCAACTTCTATCATTATGAAAGAAGTAAAAGTAGAGCGTTTATTGCGTGAATATGGTGCAAAAGCGGTTGTAATTCGTGAAGATTATACTGTTTTTGAAGCAACTGGTCAAGACGATGAAATCAACAACTTACTTACCGAATTGGGTAAATATGGCTTGATTGAATTTGTACGAAGTTCTAGAATTGCCATCATAAAATCGAGTGAAGGCGTTCATAAAAAGGTTTTGGATATGGAGAAAAATGATCCTACTAAAAAACCAATTAACAACGAATTTTTGAATCATAAGAGTATGATTTTTCAAATGTAAAATAAATAAAAATAAACACTAACCGCTTAAAGCCTATTGCATACAGCTTAAAGCAAAAATTTAAAAAAATGTCAAATTATTTCAATTCACTTCCTCACCGACTTAAAGTTCAAGAATTAGGAAAATGTGATTTAATGTTAAGTAGCGAATTTTCTGATGGCGTAAACTATCTAATTGGTAAAAAAATTGTCATCATTGGATGTGGCGCTCAAGGATTGGCTCAAGGCCAAAATATGAGAGACAGCGGACTTACAGTAGCTTATGCTTTGAGAAAAGAAGCCATTGAAAGCAATCGTGCCTCTTATCAGAATGCTGTTGCAAATGGTTTTGAAGTCGGAACTTTTGAAGAAATAATCCCTTCTGCGGATTTAGTTTCTAATTTGGCACCAGACAAACAACATACTTCTGTTATCAATAAAATAATTCCTTTAATGAAAAAAGGATCTTGTTTATCCTATTCCCACGGTTTTAATATTGTAGAAGAAGGAATTCAAATCCGAAAAGACATTACTGTGGTTATGATTGCACCAAAATCACCAGCTTCGGAAGTTCGTGCCGAATATTTGCGCGGTTTTGGAGTCCCAACACTTATTGCTGTTCACTCGGATAATGATCCTAATGGTGACGGTTTGCAAATTGCAAAAGCCTATTGCGTTGGAACTGGCGGTCACAAAGCAGGAGTTTTACTTTCTTCATTTGTAGCTGAAGTAAAATCAGATTTAATGGGTGAACAAACCATTCTTTGTGGATTATTGCAAACAGGTTCTATCCTAAGTTTCAATAAAATGGTAGAAAAAGGAATTGAAGCTTCGTATGCGTCAAAATTGGTTCAATACGGATGGGAAACAATTACCGAAGCTTTGAAAATTGGAGGAATTACCAATATGATGGATCGTTTATCAAATCCTGCTAAAATTGAAGCATTCAAATTATCTGAGGAATTGAAAGACATTATGCGTCCACTTTTTGTGAAACATATGGACGATATTTTGTCTGGAGAATTTTCTAAAACGATGATGGAAGATTGGGCGGAAAACGATAAAAATTTATTGACTTGGAGAGCCGCAACGGGTGAAACAGATTTTGAAAAAACAGCAGCAGGAACAGTAGAAATATCCGAACAAGACTATTTTGACAATGCTACTTTATTAGTTGCTTTTGTAAAATCAGGAGTTGAATTGGCTTATGAAACGATGACTTTATCTGGAATCAAAAATGAATCTGCCTATTACGAATCTTTGCACGAAGCGCCGCTAATTGCGAATACAATTGCGCGTAAGAAATTATATGAAATGAACCGAGTAATTTCTGATACTGCAGAATACGGATGCTATTTATTTGATCACGCTTGCAAACCACTTTTAGCTGATTTTATGAGCAAAGTTGACACGAATTTAATCGGAAAAAACTATAATGCTACTGCAAATGGAGGCGTTGATAATTTTGAATTGGTTAAAGTAAATGCAGCCATTCGCAACCATTCTATTGAAATTTGTGGAGCAGAACTTCGTGAAATAATGACTGCAATGAAAAAAATTGTTGAATAACAAATTTACCATCCTTTTGGATAAAAAATATGAATGTATTTGAAGAAGTAATGCAAGCCCAAATTCAGTTAAATGGGGTGGTATTTCCAACCCCGTTAGCTGAAAATAGAAATCTATCCGAAGAATTTCAAGCAACTGTTCTTTTAAAAAGAGAAGATTTACAAGTGGTGCGTTCCTATAAAATCAGAGGTGCTTACAATAAAATTAGCACCCTTTCGGATGCCGATAAAACCCAAGAAATTGTTTGTGCAAGTGCTGGAAATCACGCACAAGGTGTTGCTTATTCTTGTAATTTATTAAAAATTAAGGGCAAAATTTATATGCCCAAAACCACCCCTAAACAAAAGATAAAACAAGTTCAATTGTTCGGAAAAGAGTATGTTGAGATTGTACTTACCGGCGATACATTTGACGATGCATATACAAAAGCATCTGAATATGCAACTGAAAATAACCGTCCTTTTATTCCACCTTTTGATGACATAAAAGTAATTGCGGGACAAGGAACTGTAGGTTTAGAAATTTTAGATGTTGCAACAATTGCCATAGATTATGTATTTGTTCCCATTGGCGGTGGAGGTTTAAT
>CANFVB010000167.1 GCA_947450355.1 Bacteroidota bacterium | reverse complement strand
GTTACTTTTTCCAATCCACATAAAGTATTGAAGAAAATAAAAAAGGCACAAAGCATTCGGAATTATGAACTTGCCGTTGCAGAAATCTTCAAAAGCGAGAAGATTTAGCTTTTATAATAATGGAAAAAGAGGAAAGAACCATGTTGATTCTTTCCTCTTTTTGTGTTTTTAAAACTGTTTGGCAACTGATTACTAAAAACCTGAACACTTAATTATCCCTTAATCCAATTCACGATTTTAGCATCTGTAGGCTCCATACCTGAGAGATAGACTTGCTCTAATTCTCCTTTTTCGTTCAACAGGTATTTTTGAAAGTTCCATTCTACGTTGGAATCCTTCAAACCATTTTTGGATTTCTTGGTAAGAAATTGGTACACTTCGTTCATGTCGCTTCCTTTAACCGAAATTTTGCTCATCATTGGGAAAGTCACTCCATAATTGGCTTTGCAAAAAGTGGCGATTTCAGCGTTAGTTCCTGGTTCTTGCGAACCAAAATTATTAGCTGGAAAACCTACAATTACGAAATTTTCGCCTTTGTATTTTTTATAAATAGCTTCTAATTGTTCGTACTGTGGCGTATAACCACATTTTGAAGCGGTGTTTACCACTAAGATTTTCTTCCCTTTTAGAGAGGCGAAGTCAAATGTTTTCCCGTTCAAATCTTTTACTTTGAACTGGTGAATCGACTGTTTTGTTTGTGCTTCCATAGTTATTGTCATTAATAAAGCGATAGCGATTAAAAAGAAATTTCGTTTCATATTTTAATTTTTTATAAAATTACTTAAAAAGAAGCGACTCAAATAATAAATGGGAACTATTTATGGTTCAACAAAAGTTAAATATTCACACTGCCCGTTTGATTGGCTAACTAAAAACCGGCAAAGTTTAATATCCTATCGGTGAAAATAAGCCACAGCTTTACAGATTAAAACTGAATTTCAATCTGTGAATCTGTGGCAAAAAACATATTTGGTTGCTTAGTTAGAAGCAATGAAAGTGAATAGTTTTATACTATATAACGACCCCAAAGGAACAAAATCATATAGATTTGCCAATGATAGTACTACCGCACCCTTTTATAAGTGAGCCCTTTGAGTTTTATTTTCATGACTTTGGACGGATTGAATTTAATCTTAGCCCCTCTGATATTGGCTTTACCCAATTCTTCCAACGTGTCTGCTGGTGTTCCTTGCACTGTAATTTGAAACGACCCCAAACTATCAATGCGCACAATTCGACCTGCTGCCAAGGATTCAGAAATTACGCTTGTTAGCCCAATGATTACGCCATAACAATCGGCTTTGCTCATAGAAGAACGCGAAGCTACAATATCGGCAAGACTTTCTAAATCGTCCTCGCCTTTATGAAGTGCGCAAGGATAATATTTTACTTGCGGCGGTGAAACCAAGACGTTTTTCTTGGGTACCATTTTAAAGTTTATTGCCATAATTGTATCGTATTCTTGTTATTTATTGCAAGGTTAAAGCCAAATTTAAGCCGTTGCGCACCAATTTTTAGATGCACCTTGAGTGGTTTTTTGATTCGTCAGTACAAATATAGTAAAACTTGTACATGTTTTTAGTAAAAGATATACATCTTTAGAGTATTAAGATGTATATCTTTTATGCAAAACATATATATCTTTTTATTTATTAGACTTGACATTATAAAAAATGCAGTTTGACAAAAGAATTTATATGTATTGAGGGAAGAAAAAATAGGAGTTTGAAGTATTTGAACTATCTTATTTTAAAAAAAATCTCGACACTGTTTACAATGCACAATGTTTATATCGAAATTATTCATAAGAATAATATATTGATTCTCTCATAGACAGAAGTGAGACCGATTTCAATTAGTGGTGTTTAAAACAATAAAAAAGGCTCAACCTAAGATTGAGCCTATATTATAAATGTAGCTATATTTTTACTTGTAATACTTCTTGTATTTTGGATAGGAAATAGCACCAATAATTGCAATTCCAGTCAAAGATTGCCAAATCCAACTTAATGAATTGGCTTCACCACTAGCATAAGAGTGCAATCCTACCAAGTGAAAATTTACTCCGTAATAGGTAAATAATATAGACACAAAAGCAAACATACTCATCAAATTAAAAATCCATTTTCCTCGAAACGCAGGAACAAATCGAGAGTGAATTACAAATGCATAAATCATAATACTGATTAACGCCCAAGTTTCTTTTGGATCCCAACCCCAATAACGCCCCCAACTTTCATTCGCCCATTGACCGCCAAGGAAGTTTCCAATGGTTAACATGACTAAACCAATTGTCAACGCCATTTCATTGATATACGTAATTTCTTTGATGTTCAAAGCCATCACTTCTTTATTTTTATCATTGGTAAAGAAAATTAGAAGTAATGAAACAAATCCTAAAATCATTCCCAATGCAAACGGTCCATAACTCGCCACAATTACTGCCACGTGAATCATCAACCAATAGGAATTTAACACAGGTTGTAAGTTGGCAATATCTGGATCTATCCAATTCATATACGCTGCCATCAAAATCATTGCCGTAACAAATGCTGACGAAGCAACCGTTAATTTAGATTTTCTATCGAATGCCAATCCAAAAAACATCGTTGCCCAAGCCACATAAATTATCGATTCGTACGCATTACTCCAAGGTGCGTGACCTGAAATATACCAACGCGCTATCAATCCAATGGTATGTAAAGCAAATAATAATCCAATTACAACGTGCATTATATTCACAGAAATCGCCATGAACTTATTGTCTTTAAATATTTTAACAATCGTTAGTAACAGCATCAAAACGCCCGCCATCATATACAAATAAAACAGCTTTTTGAAAACGTCGTATTTATTATATACGATTTCAGCAGTGATTTTATCTTCACTTGGCATCACTTGAAAGCCAAATTTTCGTTGGTATTTATTAATTCCTTCTAAGTAGAAATCAACATCTTTATAGCTATTTTTTTCACTCGCATTTTTTAACGAATTTAAATATAGGGGAACGATTTGGGATGTAAATATCGAATCCATTCCTTTCAAACCTGCGTGACTTAATTCTAAATGTGAAACCCATTTGTTATTTTCATCTTTCGGAATTGGGAAAATACGCAGAATACTTCCTGATGTAGCTTGATTTAACAGATTGACTTTTTTATCGGTTTCCACAAAATCTTTCTCGAAATTATTTGGGTTTGCCGTTTTATAAGCTTCATCTAAATACGGTGATAATTTATAGTTTCCTTTAGCATCAAAAAAGGCGATAAAAGGAGCGTATTGTTCCGTTTTTTCAATACCAATAATTTTTCTGATACTGTCATTTCCTGCTTTTATATAAATCAATGGAATTTCATACCAAGCCGTTGGAAATTGTGTCATTGACAAAAATACCTGATCAGAATTCATTCCATTATACGTGTCTTTATGGCTTACTTTTCTTAATAATTCCGATGAAAAAGTATTCAAAGGCTTCATTCTTCCACCAGCATCTTGAATTACAAGTCGTCCAAATTTGGCTGCGTGTTCTTCAGAAACTTTATATTTGTGAATTAAAGAATCTATTTGTTTCACCGATATTTTCTCTTCTTTATGTTGTGCAAAAACGCTGCAACTCAACAATAACAATACAATCGTGATTAATTTAGACTTTTTCAATTTTACAACTTCTAATTTTCTTTTAATATCTGCAAAACGAGAATGCTTTGTAAATAGAATCGCCATCAAACCAAAAAACAACATAAAATAGCCGATATACGTAATTAAAGTTCCCCAATAATCGTGACTAACAGACAAAACTGTTCCTTTTTCATCTGGATCAAATGAAGATTGGAAAAAACGATACCCTTTGTGGTCTAATATGTGATTCATATAAATTTTTGCGTCAAATTTTGAGGTAGAATCCTGAACGGTAACATCGCTTTCAAAAGAAGAAAAACTCTTTTCAGTTCCAGGATATTTAAGGGCTTTAAAGTCATTTAATTTGATTTTAAATGGCAAAGTATAAGCTTTACTTCCATAGAAAAAAGTATATTCTAACTTTCCAATTTTCACCACTTTCGACTCCCCTATCGTTCCTTTTGTTCCTAAAAGCGTAACTTCTTTATTCTGACCATCGGCATTTAGATTTAAAACCAAAGCATCTTCATGCGTTTTTGCTTTGTAATTATTTTTGGAAGAATAACCGATTACACCTTTCACAGCAGGATCTGGAAATACAAATTGTGTTCCGCCCACATTATACAACGAGCGCATCATCAACGGCTGAACAGCATCTTTGGCAACTCTTCCTTTCAATTTATCTGCCATTCGCATAAATTGTCCTTCAAATGGCGTTTGAATTGTAGAAGATTTATCTGAAATTGTAATGTTCGTTGCTCCTTTTACATACTTATTTAACGAGAAAAGCATATTATGGATATTCTGAACTTCGCCCTCTTTCAGAAAATGTTCGTGACGTGTTCCATCTCCAGATTCAACCATTTTAAAGTACAAAACGCCTTTAGAATCTGGTTTGATTATTTGGTTGGCACCCAATAAATAATCTTTGTACGATATTTTAAAATCGGTAGTATCAAAATTACTATTTATAGAAAAATTGTTGTTGGTAACAGGCGAAAGCAGCAATGATTTTTCAAAAACACGACG
>CANFVB010000166.1 GCA_947450355.1 Bacteroidota bacterium | reverse complement strand
TTTACAACCAATTATTTAGACGCGCGTTCTTCAACATATTGTACTGATGTTGCAAAAGTGACGTTATCACCCGTTTTACACGTAAATGCAGATGATACTGAAGCTGTTGTTCACGCAATGTTATTTGCATTGGATTACAGAATGCAATTTGGAAGCGACGTATTCATCGATTTATTAGGATACAGAAAATATGGTCATAATGAAGGCGACGAACCTCGTTTTACGCAACCATTGTTATATAAAATCATTGCAAGTCATAAAAATCCTAGAGACATTTATACGGCAAAATTAATTGAAGAAGGTGTAATTGATGCCAATTTCATCAAAGCATTAGAAACAGCATACAAAGCAAAATTAGAAGTAAATTTAGAAGAATCTCGTAAGAAAGATTTAACTATAATTACGCCATTTATGCAAAACGAATGGTTGGGTTACGAGCAAGTTACCAACGTTCAAATGCTTGAAAAATTCGATACTTCCTATCCAAAAGATGGACTTACAAACATTGCAAATGCCGTTTGTAATTTGCCAGCAGACAAAAAGTTTATTAGTAAAATTCAAAAATTAATAAACGATAGAAAGACTATGTTCTTTGAAACCAACAAGTTAGATTGGGCTATGGCAGAACATTTGGCTTACGGTTCGCTTTTACAAGAAGGTTTCAATGTTCGTATTTCAGGTCAAGACGTGGAGCGCGGAACATTCTCTCACCGTCACGCTGTCGTAAAAGTAGAAAACTCTGAAGAAGAAGTAATCCTACTTAATAATATTCAAGGGAAAACAGGAAAATTCAATGTTTTCAATTCCCTTTTGTCAGAATATGGCGTATTAGGATTTGATTATGGTTATGCCTTGGCAAGTCCAAAAACACTAACAATTTGGGAAGCACAATTTGGAGATTTCAGCAATGGCTGCCAAATTATGTTGGACCAATACATCTCTTGTGGCGAAGACAAATGGAACAACCAAAATGGAATTGTACTTTTGTTACCGCACGGTTATGAAAACCAAGGAGCCGAACATTCCTCTGCCAGAATGGAGCGTTATTTGCAACTTTGCGCACGAAATAATATGTATGTTGCCGATTGTTCAACCCCTGCAAATTTCTATCATTTGCTAAGAAGACAAATGAAAACAACGTTCCGCAAGCCATTAATTGTGTTCACACCAAAAAGTTTGTTGCGTGATCCAAGAGTAGTTTCGCCAATTGAAGATTTCGAAAAAGGAAGTTTCCAAGAAACTTTTGACGATGAAACTGTAGTGAAATCAGACGTAAAAACATTGGTTTTCTGTACTGGAAAATTCTATTACGACATCACTGCCGAAAGAGAAAATAATGGTCGAAAAGACGTTGCCGTTGTCAGAATCGAGCAATTATTTCCATTGCCAGTAGAACAATTAAAAGCCATTATTGCGAAATATCCAAACGCCGATGATTATGTTTGGGCGCAAGAAGAGCCAAGAAATATGGGAGCTTACAGCTTTATGTTAATGAATTTTGACTTGGTAAAATGGAGATTGGCATCGTTAAGAGCCTACGCCGCACCAGCATCAGGAAGTTACACAAGAGCCAAACGCCGCCACGCAGATGCAATCCGAATGGTCTTTGATAAAGATTTATTTAGATAATAATTAGGAGCGAATTGTTCCCGCATTTTCAGGAATTGCAATTCCCGCTTTCCGTTGCAATCCACGCTAAAAAGCGTGGGATTTTCACTGCAATCGGGGCTAAAAAGTTTTTTATAAGTATAAAATAAGTTGTTCACAGAGCAATTAAAAATTTAAAATTCATAATTTAAAATAATAGAATATGATTCTAGAAATGAAAGTTCCCTCACCGGGAGAGTCAATAAAAGAAGTTGAAATTGCAACTTGGTTAGTAAAAGATGGTGATTATGTAGAAAAAGACCAAGCAATCGCTGAGGTAGATTCTGATAAAGCAACCCTTGAATTGCCAGCAGAAGCAAGTGGAATCATTACATTAAAAGCCGAAGAAGGCGATGCAGTTGCCGTTGGCGCAGTAGTTTGCCACATCGATACTGATGGTGCCCCCTCCGCCCCCAAAGGGGGAACTACTACAGAAGCTGTTGAAAAAGTTACTGAAGTAAAAAAAGAAGAAATTAAAGTGGCACCAGTTGTTGTACAAGCTCCTGCTTCGTATGCATCGGGAACGCCTTCACCAGCAGCAAGAAAAATATTAGACGAAAAAAACATCCAACCATCTGATATTATCGGAACAGGAAAAGATGGACGAATTACTAAAGATGACGCTGTAAATGCAGTGCCTTCTATGGGAACGCCAACAGGGGGTTCTCGTGGTTCTGAAAGAACAAAATTATCAATGTTGCGTCGTAAAGTAGCAGAAAGATTGGTTGCTGCCAAAAACGATACGGCAATGTTAACTACTTTCAACGAAGTAAATATGACGCCAATTAACACGTTGCGTAATGAATACAAAGATGCATTCAAAGCAAAGCACGGTGGAATTGGACTTGGTTATATGTCATTTTTTACAAAAGCGGTAACAAGAGCTTTGGCTTTATTCCCAGATGTAAACTCAATGATGGATGGTGATTATAAAATTGCTTACGATTTTTGCGACATTTCAATTGCCGTTTCTGGTCCAAAAGGATTAATGGTTCCTGTAGTTCGCAACGCCGAAAACTTAACTTTCAGAGGAATTGAAGCAGACATAAAAAGATTAGCCGTAAAAGCACGTGACGGTCAAATTACCGTTGACGACATGACTGGCGGTACATTTACCATTACCAACGGTGGCGTTTTTGGAAGTATGTTGAGTACGCCAATTATCAACCCACCACAATCAGGAATTTTAGGAATGCACAATATTATTGAGCGTCCAATTGCTGTGAATGGTAAAGTTGAAATTCACCCAATGATGTATGTCGCTTTATCGTACGACCACAGAATCATTGACGGACGTGAGTCGGTTGGGTTCTTAGTTGCGGTTAAAGAAGCCTTAGAAAACCCATTGGAATTGTTGTGTGACAACAATCCTAAAAAAGCGTTTGAATTGTAAAAGTTTGTTATTATTCAAAAATATAAAATCCCGTTTAGTTGATACTAAACGGGATTTTTGTTTTGTGAATAACCGGATAATTTTGAATTACTTTGTTTGTCAGTTCCCGAGGAAAAAATTGAGAAATGATAATGATAGAATGTCAAACAAAATAAATGGAACATAAAAACTATATCTAATGTTTAACTAATATAAATAGGTCTTTGCTTGGTAATTTCCGATATTTGTAAAAAACAAACCTATGAAAAATTTAAATTACTTATTTATAGCATTACTTTGTTATTCTATAACATCTTTTGCTCAGTTGAAACATATCAAATATAATGATGGCACACAAGTTTTGAACGGTTTTAGTGTTCAGCCAAAATCAATAAATCAACAAAAACCAGGAATACTTATACTTCCAGCTTGGATGGGAATTGATACACTTTCTAAAGACACTGCTGAAAATCTATCTAAATTAGGATATTATGCTTTCGTAGCTGATATTTATGGAGAAGGAAATTACCCAAAAGACTATTCTGAAGCAGGGCAAAAAGCAGGATATTATAAAACGAATTACATAGAATATCAAAAACGTATTTCTTTAGCGTTGAAACAATTAATTCTTGCTGGAGCCAATCCTGATAATATTGTAGTTATAGGTTATTGTTTTGGCGGAACTGGAGCACTTGAATCTGCGCGAGGTCATTTGAATCTAAGAGGCGTTGTGTCCTTTCACGGTGGATTGGGAAGAGACGCAACAAGAAATTTAGAACCAATAACAACTCCCGTGTTAGTTTGTCATGGAGCAGATGATCCTTATGAATCAAAAGAAGAAGTTGCTAGTTTTCAGCAAGAAATGAAAAGTACGAAAGCAGATTGGCAAATGATTTATTATGCGAATGCTGTTCATTCCTTTACCAATCCTGAAGCTGGAACTGATAATTCAAAAGGCGCGGCTTATAATGAAAAAGCAGCCAAACGTTCATGGGAGCACATGAAAATATTCTTAAATGAGGTTTTAAAAAAATAAAAAGTAAGCCAAACTTTATGTTGCACATTTAGGGAAAAAGGAGTTGTTTATTTCGTCGAATTTAATTTTGTGCCGGATTGTGGGTTAATAAAGAAAAGACTTTACAGAGATGTGAAGACTTTTTTGTTTTTTAATAATAATTATTTGTTAATAAGAAATGGTTTCAAAATATATATTTATAGTTTTGATCAAGACATATAAATCCACTGTAAATGAAAAAATTATTTTTATCACTAATGTTTAGTTTGTTTTTTGCTAACTTATATGCGCAAAATATACCGATGACTTTCCATAATGGGTCTTTCAAATCTATCTCTTTAATTATTCCTGGGGTTATGAATCCTAATTTAAACCCTAAATCAAACAGTGGGGTAAGTTTAGATGTTGGACAAAAGGTATATTTTTTTCCAAATGGCACAAAGAAAAATAGAGAATTACTCTTTATTGTAGATGCAACCTGGAAAAAAGATACCCTACTTCAGATAGATAAAATTATAGAAAAACGCAAGATTGAAATACTACCTTAATTCAATCTTCTAACTTTTATGGCATTGATAAATGGACTTCCTTTCAATTTTTCAAATAAAATTGTTAGCCCT
>CANFVB010000165.1 GCA_947450355.1 Bacteroidota bacterium | reverse complement strand
GTGGTTGATAAAACAAGAAACTACAACGGTTTAGAATTAAAATTCAATTTAGACATTAACCAAAAAGCAGAAATTGAAGTGATTTTGAATAGAAATTCAGGTCACGGAATGAAAGGGCGTGGAAATGGAAATCTATTATTAGAAATAAATACTTTAGGAAAATTTATTATGACTGGGGATTTCCAAGTTTATGAAGGAACTTACAATTTCAAATATGGTGGACTTATAGATAAGAAATTTAAGGTAAAAAAATTCGGTTCAATTGTTTGGGAAGGCGATCCGCTTCGTGCTATTTTGAATTTAGAAGCGGTGTATGAAACTACAGCAAATCCGGCTGTTTTATTAGACAATCCTTCATTTAATAAAAAAGTACCTGTAGAAGTTGTTATCGGAATTAAAGGGAATTTGAGCAATCCAGAACCTGATTTTTCAATTAATTTTCCAACAGTTAGTTCCGTTCTAAAATCAGAGATTCAGTACAAATTAGATGATAAAGATGCCCGACAAAAACAAGCGTTATATTTGCTTTCTTCAGGTGGTTTTTTGAGTCAAGTTGGAGTAAGTCAATCCGATTTAACAGGGAATCTATTTGAAAAGGCAAGTGGGTTATTCAACGACATATTTAAAGATGAAGAGGGGAAATTCAATTTAGGAATAGATTATGTATTGGCGGACAAACGACCTGGCACCGAAACAGATGGTAGATTTGGCGTTACAGTTTCGTCTAAAATCAACGATAAAATTACTTTTAATGGAAAATTAGGAGTTCCCGTTGGTGGAATAAATCAATCCGCAGTTGTAGGAGATGTGGAGGTTCAATATCGTGTAAATGAAGACGGCACACTCAATTTACGAGTGTTTAATAAGGAAAATGACATAAGTTATATTGGTCAAGGAATTGGATATACGCAAGGATTAGGTATTTCATATCAAATAGATTTCGATACATTTAAAGAATTAGTAAATACCATTTTTAAGAAAAAAACTCCCGTTAAAAAAGTAATCCAAACTAATACTCAATTGGATTCAGATTTACCTTCTGACGGAATTATTTTTAAAACAAAAAAAAGCAAGTCTTCAAAAACTGAAAAAGCAAATATTGAGGGAGTTTTGAATAAAGATGGCGATTAGAATCGTTCTATTATTTAAAATACATTCAAGTAAATTTGAAAATTTAGGCTTTAAAAATATATAGGTTAGACTCGATTTTTAAAAACTTATCAACGAAAACGTTTGAATTTCAGCAAATTATTAATTTAATAAAAAATCCACTTTTTTAAAGAGTGAATTATAGTAAGTTTACATTTTAATACACAAAAAATGAGTAATACAATAAAAAAAATAGGGGTTTTGACTTCTGGGGGTGATTCTCCTGGAATGAATGCTGCAATTCGTTCTGTTGTTAGAACTTGTGCCTTTCACAACATCGAATGTATTGGTATTTATCGTGGATATGAAGGTATGATTGATGGTGATTTTAAGGAAATGGGACCAAGAAGTGTGAATAACATTATCAATAAAGGAGGTACTATACTAAAAACAGCTCGTTCAAAAGAATTTATGACCGTTGAAGGTAGAAAAAAAGCATACAATAATTTGGTAAAAGCAGGTATAGATTCACTTGTAATTATTGGTGGTGACGGAAGTTTCACAGGTGCAGAGGTTTTCAATAGCGAATTTGGTTTTCCAGTAATGGGAATTCCTGGTACAATTGATAACGACATATTTGGAACAAGTCATACTTTAGGTTACGATACTGCATTAAACACTGTTATTGAAGTAATTGATAAAATTCGTGATACTGCCAGTTCTCACAACAGATTATTCTTAGTGGAAGTTATGGGAAGAGATGCTGGTCATATTGCTTTAAATGCAGGAATTGGTGCTGGTGCTGAAGAAATTCTTATTCCAGAAGAAAATTTAGGATTAGAACGTTTGTTAGAATCTTTAGAAAAAAGTAAAGCATCTGGAAAATCTTCAAGCATTGTTGTAATTGCTGAAGGGGATAAAATTGGTAAAAATATTTTTGAACTTAAAGATTATGTTGAAGCTAATTTACCTGAATATGACGTTCGTGTTTCTGTTTTAGGGCACATGCAACGTGGTGGTTCACCATCTTGTTTTGATAGAGTTTTGGCAAGTAGATTGGGCGTAAAAGCTGTAGAAGCATTATTAGAAGGAAAATCAAATTATATGGTTGGAATTTTGGGTGACAAAATAACGTTAACTCCATTGGAACAAGCAATAAAAGGACATACTGAAATTGATTTGGAATTATTAAGAGTTTCAGATATTATGTCAACATAAAATATTTAAGTCACTGACTTTAATAGAAAATTTAAATTAATCAATATTTATAACCGGCATAAAGTTTATCACTTATTGCCTAAAGCTTTAAAAAAATGTCAACAGTAAAATTAGGAATTAACGGTTTTGGAAGAATTGGAAGAATCGTATTTAGAGAATCATACAACAGAGATAATGTTGAAGTTGTAGCTATTAATGATTTATTAGATGTAGATCATTTGGCATATTTATTAAAATACGATTCTGTTCACGGTCGTTTTGCAGGAAAAGTTGAAGTTAAAGACGGAAAACTTTTCGTAAATGACAAACACATCAGAATTACAGCTGAAAGAAATCCAGCAGACTTAAAATGGGATGAAGTTGGAGTTGATGTAGTTGCAGAATGTACTGGTTTTTTCACAACTATCGAAACCGCTCAAGAACATATTAAAGGTGGAGCAAAAAAAGTAATTATTTCTGCACCATCAGCAGATGCACCAATGTTTGTAATGGGTGTAAATCACGAAACTGCAAAAGCAACTGATTTAATCGTTTCAAATGCTTCGTGTACTACAAACTGTTTGGCTCCATTGGCTAAAGTTATTAATGATAATTTTGGAATAGTTGAAGCCTTAATGACTACTGTTCACGCTACAACTTCAACGCAAATGACAACCGATGGTCCTTCAAGAAAAGACTGGAGAGGTGGTCGTGCTGCAAGTGTAAATATTATTCCTTCTTCTACAGGAGCTGCAAAAGCAGTAGGAAAAGTTATTCCTGAATTGAACGGAAAATTAACGGGTATGTCAATGCGTGTTCCTACAACTGATGTTTCTGTAGTGGATTTAACTGTAAAAGTTGCCAAAGAAACTTCTTATGAAGAAATAATGGCAGTATTGAAAAAAGCTTCTGAAACTACTATGAAAGGTGTTTTAGGATATACCGAAGATTTAGTTGTTTCTCAAGATTTTGTTTCTGATTCAAGAACTTCAATCATTGATGCTAATGCCGGAATTGGTTTGAATTCTACTTTTTTCAAAATTATCTCATGGTATGATAATGAATATGGTTATTCAAGTAAATTGATTGATTTATCAGTTCACATTGCTAATTTAAAATAATAAAAATATAAATCCTCAAATTTTTGTTTGGGGATTTTGTATTTATTTACGCCTAATACCTTTAAATTATGAAATTATTAGTTGATAGCGGCTCTACAAAAGCCGATTGGATTTCTATAGATGAAACTGGAAAAATATTATTTACAACACAAACATTAGGATTAAATCCTGAAGTTCTTGTAAAAGAAGAAATTATTTCTCGTTTAAATGACCGTTTCGATCTTTCCCTAAACAGAGAAAGTGTATCTCATTTGTTTTTCTATGGTGCTGGTTGCGGAACCGATAGAATGAAAAATTTTTTGCACGGTGTATTTCAAGAGTATTTTCCAAACGCTACAATTGTGGTTCACGAAGATACGTATGCAGCGGTTTATGCAACAACTCCCAAAAATGAAAAAGCAATAGTTTGTATTTTAGGAACAGGTTCAAATTGCAGTTATTTTGATGGAAATATTTTGCATCAAAAAGTACAATCTTTGGGCTACATTGCAATGGATGATTGCAGTGGAAACCAACTTGGACGACAATTAATTCGGGATTATTATTTTGGTAAAATGCCGGCTGCTTTGGCTAAGAAATTTGAAAAAGCTTACGATTTAGAAGCCGATGTAATTAAACATAATTTATATAAAGAACCAAATCCAAATGCCTATATGGCGACTTTTGCAAAGTTTTTAATTCAACATAAAGACGAAGAATATTGTCAGAAGTTGGTTAGAAAAGACATGCAAGTTTTTGTAGAAAATTATATTACTCAATATGAAAATTGCAAAGAAGTTCCCGTTCATTTTATTGGATCAATTGCTTTTTATCTCAAAGAAGAATTGAAAGAGGTTTTGGAATTCAATGGTTTAACGATTGGAAATGTATTGAGAAGACCAATTGACGGTTTAATTCAGTTTCATTTATTGAATTAGAAAAAGCTAAGTTTCGCTATAATAAAAACGAATTTGATTCCATTCAAATTCGTTTTTTTATTTATAGCTTTTTTCTTTTTATGAAGCACACGTTTTATTTCTCTTTCACTATTCCACCTGCTATTCGCTATATCCACGCCCAAAAGCGTGGGATGCCGCTACTATCAGGGCTCATATCTTTGTAATGAAATAAAAATATGAAATACGTATCTTTGAAATAGTAACAATTGATAAACAAAACCAAGTTGCCAAATTGTGTCGGGGCGAAATACATCATTGATGATATTGTGAACATTAGGATAATCCTCTTGGTTTTAATTACATTCAAGTCTC
>CANFVB010000164.1 GCA_947450355.1 Bacteroidota bacterium | reverse complement strand
TTCAAAACCGTCCATTGCAGCTTGTAAAGCACAAATTGGATCAATTTCTGTAACAGTTACGATAGATCCAGCACCTCTAAAAGAAGCAGCAGTTCCTTTTCCTACATCACCATAACCACAAACGATTACTCTTTTTGCAGCAAGCATAATATCAGTGGCACGACGAACCGCATCAACTGCAGATTCTTTACAACCATATTTATTATCAAATTTCGATTTAGTAACCGAGTCATTGACGTTGATAGCAGGCATTGGTAACGTTCCAGCTTTTACTCTTTCGTAAAGTCTATGAACTCCAGTTGTAGTTTCTTCACTCAATCCTTTGATTCCAGCAACTAATTCTGGAAAACGGTCAATAACCATATTCGTCAAATCGCCACCGTCATCAAGAATCATATTCAATGGTTTTCTGTCTTCGCCAAAGAACAAAGTTTGCTCGATACACCAGTCAAAATCAGGTTCATTTAAACCTTTCCAAGCATAAACCTGAATTCCAGCAGCAGCAATCGCAGCAGCAGCTTGATCTTGAGTAGAGAAAATATTACAAGAACTCCAAGTCACTTCCGCACCAAGAGCAATTAATGTTTCAATTAAAACCGCAGTCTGAATTGTCATGTGCAAACATCCTGCAATACGAGCACCAGCAAGTGGTTGTTCGTTTTTGTATTCCGCACGAAGCGCCATTAAACCTGGCATTTCAGCTTCCGCCAATTCAATTTCTTTTCTTCCCCAAGCCGCTAGAGAAATGTCTTTTACTTTGAAAGCCACATAAGGCATAGTTGATGTACTCATTTATAGTATATTTGTAATTGTAAATTTTTTGCAAATTTAGGCATTAACTTTATGAATTAATAATTTTCGTAAATATTTATGAAATGTTTATTTTGTAAAGGTTTGAATTTTAATCAACTAATCAAAAGAGTTTGATTTTTTTTTTGGAGCTATTTCCTGCTATTCGCTATATCTCTTGTGGCGAACCCCGCCACAAGAGGATACCGCTGCTATCAGGGCTAGGGTTTAATCGTAAATAGGAAAATCATCATTTATAATTCATATTTCATCAAATGCCACTTTATAAAACTATAAATTTCAGTTCAACAACTCAAATTCTCGTTTGGAAAATAACAGAATCTTTGTCGCAATTGTGCAATGAAGTTACTTTAAATGCAACAAACACAATTCGGTTCAACGGAATGAAATCAGAATTGCACCAACGTGCTTTTTTGAGCGTTCGCAAGCTATTACAAGAAAAAAGCTACACCGATTTCGATTTGGAATACGACGAATTTGGAAAACCACATCTCAAAGACGGAAAACACATTTCAATTTCCCATTCTCACGAATTTTCAACAATCATAATTAGCGACCAAAAAGCAGGAATCGACATCGAATTACAAAGAGAAAAAATAATCAAAATCGCAGATAAATTTGTGGATTATGAGTTTGAATTCTTAAACAAACAAAACCAAGAGGAATACATAAGGAAATTAACCGTGATTTGGGGAATCAAAGAATCAATTTTCAAAATCTGCAATGAAATCGGGATTAGTTTCAAAAACCACATTCAAACAAAAGCATTTGAAATGAATGAAAAATCTGGAATTGCAACTTTAACTTTCCAAAACAAAACACGAGAATTTATGTTTCATTTTGAAGAAATAGAAGATTTCACTTTGGTATATGTGTTCGAAAAGCACTAATTTTACAATAAAATTCAATGATAGAATATCTATTTCATCAATATAAGAATTATCCCCTATTTGAAATTTATCTTGAAATTACAGCCGTGATTTTTGGATTATTGAGTGTTTGGTTTGCCAAAAAAGATAACATCTTAGTATTTCCAACAGGGATAATCAGCACGTCAATTTACGTGTATTTGCTATGGAAATGGTCGTTATTAGGCGATATGATGATCAACGGATACTATTTTATAATGAGCATTTACGGCTGGTATTTATGGACTCGAAAAAAAGAGGGCGAAGACGAATATCCAATTGCGACACTTTCAAACAAGGAAAAATCGATTGCTTTTATTATATTTATAACAACAATTGCGTTTGTTGTCGGAGTATATTTATTTTTTAATAAATTTACAACGTGGTCGGCGTATGTTGACACTTTGGTTACAGGGATTTTCTTTGTAGGAATGTGGCTTATGGCAAAGCGTAAAATTGAAAACTGGATTTTGTGGATAATTGGTGATATTATCTCAATTCCACTGTATTTTTTCAAAGGATATACATTTACGAGTATACAATATATAGTATTTACAATTATTGCCTTTTATGGTTATTTAGAATGGAAGAAAACCTTAAGCAACTCCAGAATACTGGAAACGACATAATAAAAATTGCAATTTACGGCCCTGAAAGTACAGGGAAAACAACATTGGCAAAACAATTAGCCACTCATTTCAACACGACTTGGGCTATGGAATTTGCCCGTGATTATTTGCAAGAAAAATGGAACGCCAAACAAGAAATTTGTGTTGCCGAAGATTTATTGCCCATTGCAATTGGTCAAATGCAACTCGAAAATGAAGCCTTACAAAAAGCAAATAAATATCTTTTTACCGATACGTGTTTGATGGTTACAAAAGTGTTTTCTGAAATTTATTATGGTTTTTGCGATGCCAAATTGGAAAAAGCCGCACGAAAAAACAAGTACGATTTGTTTTTCCTCACCGATGTTGATGTGCCTTGGGAACAAGACGATTTGCGTGACTCACCAAATGAAAGAATTGCAACATTCGAGAAATTCAAACAAGCATTAATTGAAAATAACAAACCTTTTATAGTGCTTTCAGGAAATCCAGAAATGCGTTTTCAAAAAGCAATAGCTATTATTGACGAACTTACAAAAGCCAAAGAATTAGGTTTTTCAGGTCATGATTATCTTCAGATTTTAGAAACAGGAATTTCTTTAAATTCAATTGAAAAACAACTTACTATTTTCAAAAATGGAATTGCAAAAGCAAATTTGGCTCGACCAGCAGTAGTAAATGATGGGATTTTGAAATTGACTAAGGACGAAATTCAAAAATATTCTGATTATTTTGAAGTTAAAAAAGACAAACTTAAACTGAAAAAGTTTGTTCCTGCTTCTGGTGCAGCAAGTAGAATGTTCAAATTTTTAAATGAGTTTCTGAATGAATTCGATATTGAAAATGAATCTATAAATGCGTATATCAATAGAAAAAAGGCAAATAATTTATCGATTTTTTTAGCAGGATTAGAGAAATTCCCGTTCTTCAAAACAATTGATAAAAAGCTCAAAGAAATTCATCCCGATTTTGATTCTTGGCATAAAGACCAAAAAAATTATCAGTTCATAAAATTAATGTTGGATTTAGAACATTACGATTATGCCAATAAACCGAAAGGGATTTTGCCATTTCACAATTACAAGAATTATATTGCGACGCCAATTCAAGAACACCTAATAGAAAGTGTTTTATATGCGAGTTCTAAAGGAAGTTCCAACTTACATTTTACGGTTTCAGAAATTCATAAAACCCAATTTGAAAAGACATTAAATAAAGTAAAAAGTAAAATTGAAACGGAAAATAACGCGACAATCGTAATAAATTTTTCACATCAAAAAACAGCTACAGACACCATTGCTGTTGATTTAAATAATATTCCATTTAGATGCAGTAATGATAAATTGGTTTTTAGACCCGGTGGACACGGTGCTTTAATTGAAAATCTAAATTCATTGGATGCGGATATTGTTTTCATAAAAAACATCGATAATGTCATTCAAAATGAATCAGAAACAATAGCATTATACAAAAAAGCGTTAGCTGGAATTTTGATTGAATTGCAAATAAAAATAGTCAATTATTTGTCGAAACTTGATACAATATCTGAAAATGAAATTAGTGAAATCGAAATTTTCTTAGATAAAAAGTTAAACAACAAAGTAATTTCAGATTTTTCAAAATATGCTTTAGAACACAAAATTATTTATTTGAAAGAAGTATTGAACCGACCAATTCGTGTTTGTGGAATGGTAAAAAATGAAGGCGAACCCGGTGGCGGTCCGTTTTGGGTAAATGATTCCAGAGGAAATACGACTTTGCAAATTGTGGAAACGTCACAAATTGATTTAACCAATGAAAATCAGGCTTTAATTGCCGAAAAAGCAACTCACTTTAACCCTGTAGATTTGGTTTGTGCGATTAAGGATTACAAAGGTTCAAAATTTGATTTGAGAGAATATATAGATGTAAATAGTGGTTTCATTGTCGATAAAAATAAAGATGGAAAACCGCTAAAAGGCTATGAATTGCCGGGATTATGGAACGGCGCAATGGCAAAATGGATTACTGTTTTTGTTGAAGTTCCATTGATTACGTTCAATCCTGTGAAAACCGTAAATGACTTATTGAAAGCCGCACACCAACAAAAATAAACTAATTATGTAAAAATAGATTTATTGAAAAAGTCAAATTTTTTTGAATCTCTCTCAAAAGTAGTATCCCTAAAGTTTTACTAGAAGATTTCAAAGGTTTCCAATAAGGGAAATATAAGACCCTCTATTATTGCCCTTCAAGGAACGCTAGATCAAGATGGTGAAAACGCAACTGCTTTCCAAAAAAATATTAATGGGACCTATCTTCCGCCATTACAAGCAACTGCTACATTATCGAATGAAATCATTGCGGCACA
>CANFVB010000163.1 GCA_947450355.1 Bacteroidota bacterium | reverse complement strand
TTTTTTCTGAATTAGAGCAAGAAAAAAACTCGATTATGATGACGCCAGTCAAAGGTGTCAAAGGACAATGTCAAGAAATTAAAAATAGAGACAAAGCTGCAAATGACTTGTTCTCAACAGCGGTGTCAAGAGTTAGACAACCTATAGAATCACTATTTAATTGGCTAATTCAAAAAACAGATATTCAAAGAGCTAGTAAAGTGAGGTCTGCAAAAGGTCTGTTGATTCACATCTTTGGCAAAATCGCTTCCGCTTTTATAAACTTAATATTTTAACCCTTGATTCGCATTAGTAATTCATTAAATAAACATACGTTCTTATGATAGCTTTACGAAAATTTAATTGCCCCATTTAAGACACTAAATTCTAACTTTATCATTGCTATAAAGATTCTTGTAGGGTAGAGGGAAGATAAAGCGAGGATCATAAGTGCAAATCGTATTTTTAAAAATCAAAGTTGTTTTCCAAACAAACATTTATAAAAATTTTAAAACTTTAGTGTTCCATTTTCAAATTCCCACATTATAACTATCTTTGACCTTTTAAAATAAGATATCAAAATGACATTATCTCAAATACTTACGCCATCAATTGAAAAAGCAATCCAATCGCTATTTGATGTAGCCATTGACAAAATCGAATTTCAATCGACACGCAAGGAATTTGAAGGTGATATTACGATGGTCATTTTTCCACTGTTGAAAGTCATAAAAAGCAATCCCGTTGAATTGGGAAACAAAATTGGAACTTATTTAGTAGATAATGTCTCAGAAGTTAAAGCTTTTAATGTAGTTTCTGGATTTTTAAATATTGTAATTTCAGATGAATACTATCTGGAATTCTTCAATGAAATAAAAGACAATCCTAAATTTGGTTTTGTAACTCCAAATCCAAATGAAGCTGCGGTTATGGTCGAATATTCTTCGCCAAATACCAATAAACCGTTACATTTAGGGCACGTTCGTAATAATTTATTAGGATATTCTGTTGCCGAAATCATCAAAGCTTCAGGAAAAAAAGTTTATAAAACACAAATCATCAACGATCGTGGAATTCACATTTGCAAGTCAATGTTGGCGTGGCAAAAATTCGGAAACGGACAAACTCCAGAAAATTCAGGATTGAAAGGCGATAAATTAGTTGGTAATTTTTATGTTGCTTTTGACAAAGCCTATAAAGAAGAAATTGCGCAATTAATGAGCGAAGGAAAATCAGAAGATGAGGCTAAAAAGCAAGCACCAATTATCCTTGAAGCACAAGAAATGCTATTGAAATGGGAAGCTGGCGATGCCGAAGTTATTTCACTTTGGAAAACGATGAACCAATGGGTTTATGATGGTTTTGCGATAACTTACAAAAATTTAGGCGTTGATTTTGACAGTTATTATTACGAAAGCAACACCTATTTATTAGGAAAAGACGTCGTTCAAATTGGGTTGGAAAAAGGAATTTTCGAGAAAGATCCTGATGGTTCGGTTTGGATTGATTTAACTCCCGATGGTTTGGACAGAAAAATCGTTCTTCGTTCTGATGGAACTGCCGTTTATATGACACAAGATATTGGAACCGCAATCCAGCGTGTAAAGGACTTCCCAGACGTTGGTGGTATGGTTTACACCGTTGGAAACGAGCAAGATTATCATTTTAAAGTCTTGTTTTTAATCTTGAAAAAATTAGGTTTCGAGTGGTCTAAAAACCTATTTCATTTGTCCTACGGAATGGTAGATTTGCCTTCTGGAAAAATGAAAAGTCGTGAAGGAACCGTTGTCGATGCTGATGATTTGATGAATGAAATGACAGAAACGGCTCAGAAAATTTCCGAAGATTTAGGGAAATTAGAAAGCTATTCTGTTGAGGAAAAAGCCAAATTGTACAACACCATCGGTTTGGGTGCCTTGAAATACTACATTTTGAAAGTCGACCCTAAAAAGAGAATCCTATTTGACCCTGAAGAATCCGTTGATTTTGCTGGGAATACAGGGCCTTTTATACAATATACGTATGCGAGAATCCAATCGATTATTCGCAAAGCCAACTTCGATTTTTCTGCAAACACAGCCATAGCAACTTTGCACGAAAAGGAAAAAGAATTGCTAAAACAATTGGAATTATTTCCTGAAGTAATTCAAAATGCGGCGCAAAATCACAGCCCTGCATTAATCGCCAACTACACTTACGACTTGGTTCGTGAGTACAATTCGTTCTATCAAGCGGTGCCGATTTTAGGTTCAAATGTGCAAAACGAAAAGATTTTCCGTGTGCAATTGTCCAAAAAAGTTGCCGACACGATTGCAGCTGCATTCCAACTTTTGGGGATTCAAGTTCCTGAGAGAATGTAGTTTTGGGATTAAAAAAAGCTAATCGCATTTTTCAATAAACCATTGGCTTCGCTGTTTTAGTTCAATTTATGGTTGTGAATTCCTCCGTTGGGGTTTAAAACATATAAAATAATCCTGCAAATACAGCAATAAAAATCCCAATTGAATATAAGCAACCTTTCTTCATAATTTTATTCGATTTTTGAATATGCGTCTGTTTTTCGGAAATGTCTGCCAACGTTCCGGCGCTTGGCGAGGTTGCGAACTTCGGAACCGATTATTTTCTATCAAAGATAAAATATCTTGCGAAATGTAAACGTGAATTTACTACAAAATTCGCAATCTTGCCAAACGCCTGTTGGCAGTAGTTATTTTATTTACAAACTTCATCAATTATTCTCTGTGGCATTTCATTATGATATTTTTCTATAAAACCTAATTCTACAGATTTTTTAGCGTTTGCACAACACTCATCAAATTTTGAAATTGAATGATAAAAAATTGCTAGATTTAAATATCCTGATGGTTCGGATGTATTTATTTTTATTGCTTTATTTAAATCTTCTGAAGCTCTATCATTTTCTCCAATATTCATATAAGCTAAACCTCTGTTTTGTAACGCTACATAATAATCACTTTTCATTTCTAAACATTTCGTGTAGTCAACAATCGCTTCTTCTCTTTTGTTAATTTGATCATAACAAACTCCTCTATTTAAATATATTGATAATTTTTGTCCATATTCTTTTTCTGCAAGATTAAATTTATCAATTGCTTCTAATGGTTTATTACTTTTCCGTAATTCAATTGCCTCAATGATAAGTGTATTCGTGTTATCATAATCTCTAATAATCATTTCAGTTTTATCATTATGATATACTTTGCCATCTTTTCCAACAATGTCATTTTTATTTTGGCCATTACAATTTATAAATGCTAGTAGAATAAAAGAATAAATTATTGTTTTCATATTTATATTTTTGATTTTATCACGGTTTTTTTATAATTACTGCCAACGTTCCGCAGCTTGTAGCAGCTGCAAGCTGCGTGACAGTTTTTTGTCTGTTAAAGCAGAGATTTTCCAGCGGAAAATCGACTGCCGTTTTATTTATAATTTGCAGTTGCTACAAACTGCTGTTATATGACGTTTTTATATTTTAATCATTTTGGACAAATCAAAATATTTATAAACTTTATCCTTGTCAAATTCTTTATTTATTCCTTTCTCGAAAGATGTAAATTTTAGCTTCAGCTGATTGTTTTCAACTTGATAAATTCCTTCGCCTTTTCCATTACTTATATATCCAACAACACCGCAAACATTCGTTTCAGTTTTGTCTCTTTTTCTTTCTTGTTCAATAGTATATGGAGACTTTTTATAATATTCCATATAGCTAAATCTATTCTCATCAAGTATAGTGATATAAGTTAGTTTGTCTTCCGTAATATATTTTCCACTTTCAATTTTCTGTTGCGCGACAACAGCGTTTATTGATATTAAAGTAAATAATATAAATGTGATTTTTTTCATAATCGTCTTAGATATTGCAGTGCCGAAAAATGTCATATAACGTTCCGCAGCTTGTAGCAGCTGCAAGCTGCGTGACATTTTTTTGTCGGTTAAAGCGGAGATTTTCCAGCGGAAAATCGACTGCCGTTTTATTCATAATTTGCAGTTGCTACAAACTGCTGTTATGTGACGTTTTATTACTTATATTTATTCCATACTGATTCAAACAAATTATAATAATCAGTTTTTTTTTCGTCTTTCCAATTGTCGGAAAGCAGAACATTATATTTTCTTCCAGAGATTTCCACTGAACATGTAATTCCATCTGCGACATTCCAATCATAACTGATGCTTTCAGTGTCAATTTTATTAAGTTTTTCAACAAGTTCATAAAAATAAGAAATATCTACTTCCTGTTTGTCTTCTTCTGTTTCTTTGTCATTGTTTAAATCGGTATCATAATGTTTTACTAGAAAACATTTAAGTTTTCCAAGAGGTTGTTCTTCAAGCGAGAATTTCAATTCTACCAGTTCTTTTTCAAATGACTTCCTGTAGTAATTTCCAAGGCTTTTATTGAAAGCTATGTTATAAATTACGACATCTTTACATATTTTATAATTACCTTTTTGTTGAGCTTGAGTTAACAAAACGAACAACAAAAAAGATAAGGAGAAAGTTTTTTTCATATTTCGAAGATAATCGTGTTTAAATGTCACATAACGTTTTGCGGCTTCAAGAAGTGGCGATGAGCCAAGACCAAGCCTTCACAAATATAAACAAAACTTTTAATTAAAAACCTTTCCAATTTCTGATAAATCCCGAGCCACGCCATTTCTTGAAACCGCTGTTGCCTGTAGTTTTTTTATT
>CANFVB010000162.1 GCA_947450355.1 Bacteroidota bacterium | reverse complement strand
TATAATAAAAACATTACGTGCCCTCCGTCTAACGCTGGAATTGGTAATAAGTTCATAACCCCAAGCATAATCGATAATAAAGCGGTAATGCTCCAAAAAGCTTCCCAACTCCATGAAGCAGGGAAAATATCAAATATCGCTTTAAATCCTCCCACGCCTTTATAAGCTCCAGTGCTTGGATTGAATATCATTTGCAACTGTTTTCCGTAACCCACAAGTTGGCTTTTTCCTCTTTCAATTCCAACAGGAAATGATTCTAAAAAACCATAACTTTGCTTACGAATAGGGTACAAACCTAATTTCTCCAAATTATCATAAGGCAATCTTGCTGCATATTGAATTCCCATTTTTGAACTGTCATTCACAATAATCGAAACCGCAATTTCCTTCCCATCTCTTTTTACAATTGCAGGAATTGTTTTGCCTTTCAAATCTTTAACTGCATTTACAATTTGATCTGCATATTGAACGGGAACACCATTAAAATTGGTAATAATATCTTTTTCTTGAACTATACTTTTGTTTGGCGACTTGTCTTCAATTCCAGAAACTATAAAAGGTAAACGAAGTTCAACAACCGATATTTTTTTACCAGTCATTAATTGATTGATGAAATCAACAGGTAAAACTATTTTTTGTTCTGCACCATTTCTTTCAACAACAACTTCTTTTCCAAGAAGAATTTTCTCGTTTAATTCGTGAAATCTATCGACTTTAACCCCATCAACAGAAATGATTTTGTCTCCTGTTTTTATGCCTGATTTCTCAATTACAGGATTTGTAATCCAAACACCATCTTTTAAATCGCTATTTGAAATGTATAATTCGCCATACGAAAATGTCATTCCGATATAAATTATAAACGCCAAAATGAAATTTACGGTTACACCACCAAGCATAATAATCAATCGTTGCCAAGCTGGTTTTGAACGAAATTCCCAAGGTTGAGGGGGCAAAGCCATTTGCTCTTTGTCCATACTTTCGTCAATCATTCCCGAAATTTTTACATAGCCACCAAGTGGCAACCATCCAATTCCGTATTCTGTATCTCCAATTTTCTTTTTGAATAAAGAATATTTCACGTCAAAAAACAAGTAGAATTTCTCAACTCTGGTTTTGAATAATTTAGCGGGTATAAAATGTCCTAATTCATGAAGTACAATCAACAATGACAAACTCAATAAAAACTGACCTAATTTGATAACTATTTCCATTTTTTAATTTTCGTATTTTTAATAACGAACAAAAGTAAGGTTTTCTATTTTATGTTTTCAATATTATTATACGGTTGTTTTTTAAATGTTTGTTAATTATTTAAATTTCGATAAAATGGTAGTATTTTTACAACTCAATTAAATTCAAAAATGAGAAAAATTAAAACGGCTTTGCTTTCTTATGGAATGTCCGGAAAGGTATTTCACGCTCCTTTTTTAGAATTACATCCTGGTTTTGAATTGGTAGGCGCTTGGGAAAGAAGCACTAAATTAATTCAAATAGACTATCCAAATGTAAAGAGTTATCCAACATTTGAAGCACTTTTAGAAGATGATGTTGAACTAATTATTGTGAATACGCCAACAGCTACTCATTATGAATTTGCCAAAAAAGCCTTATTTGCAGGAAAACATATTATTGTAGAAAAAGCATTTACCACCACAGTAGCTGAAGCCGAAGAATTAAAACAACTGGCAGAATCTAAAAATTTAAAACTTTCGGTTTTCCAAAATCGCCGTTGGGATAGCGATTTTAAAACTGTAAAAAGTATTCTATCAGAAGAAATTTTAGGCGATATTGTAGAAGCTGAATTTCATTTTGACAGATATAATCCTGTTTTAAGTCCAAAAATACACAAAGAAACTGTCAATTCTGGTTCTGGGATTTTGAAGGATTTAGGACCGCATTTAATAGATCAAGCCCTTCATTTATTTGGAATGCCAAAAAGTGTTTTTGCAGATATTAGAATCACAAGAAACCACTCTTTAGTTGATGATTATATTGATATTTTACTGTTTTATACCGATTTTAGAGTTCGATTAAAAGCAGGTTTTTTTGTTAGAGAAGCTATTCCTGCTTATGTTATTCACGGCAAAAAAGGGTCTTTTTTGAAACAACGTGGCGATTTGCAAGAAGACACTTTAAAATTGGGAGAAAAACCGAATCTAACAACTTGGAAATCTGAAAATGAAGGTAACGAAGGGGTTCTTCACACCGAAACAAATGGAACTGTAGTTTACAAAAAAGTTCCAACACTTCTTGGAAATTACAACGATTATTTTGAAGGGGTTTACCTATCCATTTCTGCAAATTCAGTCGAGCCCGTAACTGCTCAAGACGGAATTAACGTGATGCGAATTATCGAAGCTGCATTTGAAAGCAATTCTCTTAAAAAGACTATTTTTTTATAAACTTAAATTGTTTCGTTCCCTTATTTGTTTGGACACTTAAAAAATGAATTCCTGAAGTTAATGACGAAATATCCCAATTTTTATCTGATTTAGTTTCCATTATTTTTTGCCCTAAAACGGTATAAAAAATTGCACTTTCAATTTCAATTCCTTCTGAAAAATCAATAGAAATTGCATTTGAAGCTGGATTTGGATAAATTTGGATAGATTGATCAAAGTTGAAATCGGAAATATCCAATGTTGCTGTGCTCAATTTAGAAATAATATCTTTTTTTGGGTCAAATTGAACTCCAGTAACTGGAAATGGTACGGAAACTGTAAATTGTTCTCCGTTGACCGTATTGTTCACAACTACATCTTGTGAAACTCCGCCAGCACCAGTTAAACGTATCGGAACAGGCATTTCAAAAAAGGGCACTGACAAATCTGTAGTTGTTTGATTAACAGTTATTCCCGCTTGACCAACAGCACTATTCTGAACCGTTATGGTGTATTTTGGATACCCTTGATTATAAATCCAATCATTAAAAAATTCAGTCAAACTGCTTCCAAAAACCGCTTCTAAATGGGCTTGTAAATTTGAGGTTATTGCATATTTATAAGCCAAATTCACATCTGCTAAATAATTTTTTATTCCTTGAAAGAAAATAGCATCACCTAATTTAAAACGAAGCATGTTCAGCACCATAGCACCTTTATCATAAGATAGCCTTGGGTCAAATACTCTATTTACATCTAAAGCCTCAGTTTCTGTTAAGTAAACCGCACCATTTGGAGACGAAGTAATATTATTAATCATATTTGTTTTTTCGGTAATAAATGCAGTAGAACCATCAAAATTCTCAATTACCAAAGAAGCTATATAGGTTGCAAAACCTTCATTTAGCCAAATATCTTTCCAAGTACCACATGTAATTTTGTCTCCAAACCATTGGTGTGCCATTTCGTGCGCTATTAATTGTCGTCCAAAACTTACCATAAATGAAACCGTTGTATGTTCCATTCCACCACCCCAACCAAATTGTGCGTGCCCATATTTTTCATTTGAAAAAGGATAGGTTTCTAAAAGATTGCTATATAAATCTAATATTAATGGTGTTTGAGCAAGCTGGGTTTGCAATGCTGGGGTATTACTTTCCGGATAAATATAGTTAACAATTGGATAAGTAACATTTGGAGTTGCTGCACTTGGCAATTGTGTATAAACATCATAATTGGTAACTGCCATACAAATTAAATAAGCTGGAATTGGATAACCATGATGAAAATGAGTTGTTTTTTGAGTGCCAAAAATAACTGGCGCAGCCGGTTCTACGCCATTTGAAACACTAATGTATTCTGAAGGAGCAGTAATATAAACATCAATACTATCAATTTTATCATTCAAATCTTGTTTACAAGGCCACCAATCTCTTGCTCCAAAAGGCTCAGATAAAGTATAAATTACTGGCACACCTAATCCATGCGTTGAACTTGAAAATGCAAAAAATCCATTTTGTGGAGGAGCACCGGAATAAGTTACTTCAATAGTAGCTTGTGTTCCAGATATTTGAGTTGTAGGTAACGCAATAATTAATTCACTTGTATTTTGTGAAAAAATAAGATTATTATTATTTATTTTTACAGAACTCACAGTCAAAGTGTTACTCAAATCGAATATCAAAGTAGTCATGTTTGAAAGTGCTATATAGGTTGTGGTTATTTTCCCCGAAATAAAATAATTGGTAGGATTTACTGTAAATTCTAATTTATGGTAGATTACATCATAATTTTGAGTATTCGGATTTACAGCCAAATTCATCAATTTTGCCGCTGAAGACTTTTCAGAATTTGCAATGTTTTCCTTTTCGGAAAATATATTTTGGGAAAAGGAAATCGACGTTGTTAATAAAAGGGCTGCCAGGCGGAAAATCTTCATCATTATTTTAAAATTTGAGCTAAATTAAATAATAATTATATAAATATAGAAAAACTACAATTAATTAACAATTTATCACCCACAATCTTCAATATCGCAACTTTTATAATTTGCTTTATTTATAACAAACAAATGATTAAATTTGCGACTTAATCCTGAAATAAATTTGGGATTTATAAAAATTACGATATGTTACAAATAGCATTTATTAGAGAAAATCAGGAAAAAGTAATCAAAGCATTGGCAAAGAGAAACATGGACGCTAAAGTTACAGTTGATGAAGTTGTCCAATTAGATGAAAAACGAAGAGCTACGCAAGTAGAATTAGACAACATTTTATCCGAATCTAATAAATTATCCAAAGATATTGGCGATTTAATGAAAGCTGGCGAAAAATCAAAAGCCGCTAT
>CANFVB010000161.1 GCA_947450355.1 Bacteroidota bacterium | reverse complement strand
TTTTTATATTTCAAAACAAACCTTCGAACTAAGAAATTAAAAAGTTGATAGCCCAATATTCTTCTTAGAAATTGCATCAAATTTGCATCAAAGCCAATGGTGTATCTTTTGAAATTGTCGGATGGTTTTTCAGCGATTTCAAATAATTTTCCGGTTATATCATCAACTAAGTTATTATTTTTTGCTGTTTTTTTATGAAGTAAATGTGAGATTTTCCCCATCAAAAGAGTGTAGGATTCAATTGAAGTTAATTCGGATTTTGAAACTTTACTTTGAAAATTTGTAGGTGCATTTCCAAATTGAACGGTGCAAACTTTGATATTAAATTCAAGTAATTCATATGACATACATTCAGAAAAACTCTCAACCGCCTGCTTTGTAGCGTGGTAAAAACTTCCCAAAGGTAGATTTACCAATCCCGCAATTGAAGAAATATTAATAAAATGACCGTGGTTTTGATTTCTAAAAACAGGAATAAATGCACGACAAACCTTCATCACGCCAACTAAATTAATGGCAACAATTGCATCAATTTTCGAATCTTCTGACAATTCCACGAAACTTCTATAGCCAATTCCTGCATTATTAATAATTACATCTATGGTTTTAAAATCTTCTAAAATTTTGATTTTTGCGTTTTCAATACTTTCGGATGAAGTAACATCCAATTCATAGCAAGTAATATTTGGAATTCCTTGAATGCTGGCTCCTTGTTTCAAGCAAATCATTGTGGCAATTACATTCCAACCATTTTTAGCAAAATGCAAAGCCGTTTCTTTTCCAATTCCACTTGAAGTACCTGTAATTATTATATTTTTCACAACAACTATTTTTCACGAATATAGTTAGTTTTATACGATTATTTCCAAATTATTAATAATCCAATTTCCCAATATATCGCATTACTCTTACAATTTTATCTTTTCGGTTATTGATATAAACCGTAGAATTTGATGCTTTATATTTTCTTGGATTTGGTAAAATTGCGGCTATTCCAGCGGCTTCTCTGGCAGAAAGATTAGAAGCATCTTTTCGATACCAATATTGTGATGCCGCTTGTGCGCCATAAATTCCGTCGCCCATTTCAATGGAATTTAAATAGACTTCCATAATTCTTTCCTTGCCCCAAATCAATTCTATCAATACCGTAAAATAGGCTTCAAATCCTTTTCGGATATAACTTCGTCCTTGCCAAAGGAAAACATTTTTTGCCGTTTGTTGTGAAATCGTACTTCCGCCTTTAATTTTTCTTCCTTTTTGGTTGTTTTTTAATGCTTTTTGCATCGCTGAAAAATCGAATCCATGATGAATTAAAAAGGTTCCATCTTCGCTTGCAATTACCGCTTTTTGTAAATTTTTTGAAATGTTTTCTATCGGAACCCAATCGTGGTTGCAATACATTTCTTTTCCAGCCAATTTATTTTCAACCGCTCTTGAAACCATTAATGGTGTAAATGGCACAGGCACAAATTTGAATAGAAATACAAAAAAAAGCGATATTCCAACAAACCAAATCAGTATTTTAAATAAAATTCGAGTAATTTTCTTCAACATAAATCTATTTTTAAATTAAATCTGCCAATTCATATCCGATTAAACTTCCAATCGCAACTCCCATTCCTCCCAATCGAACACCGCAATAAACATTTTCAGAAAGTGCTTCAACTATTGGGTTTTTAGTTGCTCCCATCCCCATTATTCCGCTCCAACGGTGTTCTATTTTGAATTCTTGATTGGGTAAAATTACTTCTTTTAATACTTTTTCCAATCTATTCTGAATTAATTCTGTTTCACCAAATTCATTAGTGGTTTCTCCTTCAAAATCTAAATTTCTACCGCCGCCAATCAAGATTCTATCGCCAATATTTCTAAAATAATAATAGCCTTTATCTAAATGAAACGTGCCTTTTATATTCAAATTTGGAATGGGTTCTGTAATTAAAACTTGCGCACGAGCTGGTTTTACTTGCCCTTTTGTAATTTCAGCAGCGAAACCATTGGTTGCAAAAAGTAGTTTTTTAGTCTCGAAACTAAAATCGCCAAGTGCCACTTCCACATTAGTTTTATTGTCGTGAAATGAAGTTACTGTTTGTTGATTTAAAATTAAAATATCGTTTGAAACAGCTTGTTTCATCAATTCCTGCATCATCATTCCCGTGTCAATTTGACCTTCAAACGGATTGAAAATAACACTTTCGTGAATGCCAGAAAATTCAAACCTATCTATTTCTTTGGTGAAAACATCAGATTTAAATAGCGGATTCAAAATCTCATTAATGAAGGGAAGTTTGTTCAAACATTCAAAATACGTCGCTTCGTGTTCCTTTAAAAATAGTTCATAACCGCCAAAAGGTTTGTAATCTAATTTTTCGTCGCCAATTCTTTTTCGTAGCAATTGCAATCCATTTTGTCTCTTTTGAATCAACTGAATCACTTCCTCTTCCGAGTGTGATTTCAAATCATCAATAATTTCGGAAAGACTACCAAAGCAAGCAAATCCAGCATTTTTAGTACTTGCCCCTTGAGGCAACATTCCTTTTTCAAGTACCACTATTTTGCTTTCTGGAAAGCGTTCCCGCAATCTCAAAGCAGCATGCAAGCCTACAATTCCACTGCCAACGACGGTGTAATCTACATTGGTAAACCAATTTTTTATTTCCCAATAGCTGAGTTGCATGATGTATTAAATTTTGTTAAAAATAGTGTTTTTTAAACTTCATTGTTAAAAATTCATTTCTAAATTTTAAAATAAAGGTAATTTATAAAATTATGCATTTAATCCTAAAAAACTGCTTTTTACCGATTGTTCATAATTTTTTCGTGTAAAAGGTTGTGAATCAATAAGAATAATATACATTTGACCAATATTAACCATTTAAATATTAAATATGAAAAAGAATTTACTTTCTTTTGTAATGATTGCAGTTACTTTTACCACTTTTTCTCAGAAAAACTTATGGAAATCTACCTCAATTAAAAGTAATACTATTGTTTTTGAAAACAAAAAATCGATTTCAACCCCTAAATTATTTGAATTAAATATTGAAGAACTGAAATCCATTTTGGCAAATTCGGTTGAAAATTCGATAGTTTCAAAACAATCAAATATTACTGTGCCTTTTCCAAATGCTGATGGTTTAATGGAAAATTTTCGAGTTTACGAACTTTCAAATATGGATCCCGCTCTAGCCGCAAGATATCCTGAGATTAAATCGTATGTAGGACAAGGAATTGAGAATCCTTCTTCGTCAATATATTTTAGTGTTTCTCCTCTCGGTTTGCAAACAATGGTTTTAAATGCTGATAAATCGGCGGTTTTTATGGAACCATATACAACGGATTTATCAACGTATGTTGTTTATAAAAAATCAGATAAAGCAGCTTCATTAAATAAATTTGAATGTAGCGTAATTGATATTCTACCAAAAACTCAAGCTTCAGTTTTAAGACCGAATGCTGATGATGCTTTGCTAAGAACTTTTCGTTTAGCATTATCTGTAACTGGCGAATACACAACTTATTTTGGTGGCACAAAAGCAATGGCTTTAGCGGCAATGAACAACTCAATGACGCGTGTAAATGGTGTTTTTGAAAAAGATTTTTCGGCAAGAATGGTTTTAATCGCTAATAATGATGTTTTAATTTACACTTCAGCAACTACTGACCCGTATTCTGCGGCAGCAAGTATGGCAAATTGGAATAAAGAATTACAAAATAATTTGACTGCTGTAATTGGAAATGCTAATTATGATATTGGTCACTTATTTGGTGCATCTGGCGGTGGTGGAAATGCCGGTTGTATTGGATGTATTTGCGTTGACGATACTGCTAGCACAACAGATTTAAATAAAGGAAGTGGATATACATCTCCTGGAGACGGAATCCCAATGGGTGATAATTTTGATATTGACTACGTAGCTCACGAAATGGGGCATCAATTTGGAGGAAACCATACTTTTACTCATAGTAATGAAGGAACTGGTGTTCAAATGGAACCTGGTTCTGGATCTACAATTATGGGTTATGCAGGAATTACAACTCTTGATGTTCAACCACATTCGGATCCCTTTTTTCACGCTGTAACTATTCAACAGGTTACAAATAATATTAAATCAAAAACATGTTCTGTGAATACCGCTACAGGAAATGCAATTCCAACTGCAAGTGCTGGTTTAGATTATACGATTCCGAAAAGCACACCGTTTATGTTAACCGCTGTTGGAACAGATGCTAATGGAGATGCACTAACTTATAATTGGGAAGAAATGGATTCTCAAACTACTGCGGCAGTACCAAGTGCAACAAAAACAACAGGTGTGAATTTTAGATCTTATAATGCTACAACTTCTCCAACAAGATATTTTCCTAGAATGGCTTCTGTTTTGACTGGAGCAACTACAACTGCTGGAACAGAACTTACAGTTGAGGCTTTATCATCGGTAGCAAGAACACTAAATTTTAGAGTTACAGTTCGTGACAATAGAGTTGGGGGTTCTGGAAACAATAGTGACGATATGATTGTTACTGTAAACGCAACCGCAGGACCATTTTCTGTGAGTGCGCCAAATACTGCAGTTTCTTATGCAGGTGGTTCTTCACAAACAGTAACTTGGGTTGTGGGAGGCACAACGGCAAACAATGTAAATTGTGCGAATGTTGATATTTTATTATCAACGGATGGTGGGTTAACTTTCCCAACAACATTATTAACCGCTACCCCAAATGATGGAACTCAA
>CANFVB010000160.1 GCA_947450355.1 Bacteroidota bacterium | reverse complement strand
TGCATTTTTAATTCTTCAAAAACTTCCAAAGCCCTGTCATAAGGAACTTTGGAAGTTGTTTTTTCTATATGAACTCTAATCTCGCCAGAAGTTTCTTTTTCCGCCATACTAATAGCAGCAACAATTTCTTGTTCTTCTTCATTGGTTAAAAAAACTTCTTTTGACATTATTTTTCTTTTTTTGAACACAAATTTCACAAATTCTTATCTGTAATAATTTGAAAAATTGGAGTTAGTTTTTTTATTTTTCCGCAAATTTTTCAATCTGTGGAAATCTGTGCAATCTGTGTTAGAATTTTACTTCAACTGGTTTTTCAGCACCAACAGCAGCCTCGAAATAAGGTTTTTCTTTGAATCCAAACATCCCTGCAAATATAGAATTCGGGAATGTTTTAATGTGCGTATTATATGGTTTTACCGCCTCATTGAAACGAGTTCTTGCTGTCAAAATTTGATTTTCTGTACTCGCCAATTCATCTTGCAATTTCAAGAAATTCTCGTTGGCTTTCAAGTCAGGATATTTCTCAACTGAAACTAACAAACGTGACAATGAAGAACTAACTCCTGATTGCGCTTTATTGAATTCTGTCAATTGTGCGGGTGTAATATTTCTTGGGTCAATAGTTACCGCAGTTGCTTTTGCACGTGCTTCAATAACTGCAGTCAAAGTACTTTTTTCGAAATCGGCAGCTCCTTTTACCGTGTTTACTAAATTTCCAATTAAATCGTTTCTTCGTTGATAAGACGTTTGAACATTACCCCAAGATTCATTAATATCTTGCTCGTAAGTCACGGCCGTATTGTTAATTCCCTTAACCCAGCTGTAAATCCCAACGATAACAACTACTGCAATAATCCAAGGTAATAATTTTTTAAAATCCATTTTTGTTTAATTTAAAGTTTAGTGTTTAATTTTTATAATTCTAATTTAATCGCATTCAACTGCGTTTTTATGCCTTCCAATTTGCTGATAATTTCATATTTATCCAGGGTTTTTTTCTGACCTTCTTTCAAATGTGTTTTTGCACCTTCCAACGTAAACCCGCGTTCTTTGACCAAATGAAATATCAATTTCAAATTAGAAACGTCTTCGGGCGTAAACATTCTATTTCCTTTTGCGTTTTTCTTAGGTTTTAGGATGTCAAATTCTTTATCCCAAAAACGAATTAATGATGCGTTTACATCAAATGCTTTGGCCAATTCGCCAATGCTGTAGTACCTTTTGTCCGGTGATAACAGTATATTCATTAGTCTAAAGATTGATTTTCTTGATTCGCAATTTTTGAAATAGCAACATATTCTGCCGCTGAAATATTTCCATAATAAAAATTCAAAGGATTCACCACATCACCATTTTTATGAACTTCATAATGCAAGTGCGGCGCTTCCGAACGCCCTGTACTTCCTACATAACCTATGATATCGCCACGTTTCACATATTGTCCAACGCGTGCTTTATATTTACTCAAATGCGCATACAACGTTTCGTAACCAAAACCATGCCGAATTACAATATGATTTCCAAATCCCGACGCCGCATTGTCCGCTCTCGCTACAACGCCATCGCCCGATGCAAATACTGGCGTTCCCATTTTGGCAGTAAAATCCATTCCTTCGTGAAATTTTCTCGCCTTCGTAAACGGATCACTTCGATACCCAAAACCCGATGCCATTCGCTTCAAATTCTCATTTCTCACCGGCTGAATTGCAGGAATTGCAGCCAATAATTTTTCCTTACTTTTTGCCAATTTCAAAATTTCATCCAACGATTTCGACTGAACCACAAGCTCTTTCGAAAGCACATCAACCCGTTTTGTAGTGTTGACCACCAATTCCGAATTGTCGTAACCTTCTAAATTCTTGTATCGATTTTCAGTTCCAAAAACTGCCTTTCTGTCTTCTTCAGAAATCGGCGAAGAGTTAAAATAGGCACGATACAAATTATTATCACGGTCTTCAATCGAACTCAAAACTTCATCAACTTGATCCATTTTCCGATTCAAAATCCCATATCTTATCTTCAAATTCTCAATTTCTCGAGCCTGAAACTTGTCTTTTGGTGTTTCAAAAAAAGGAGTATTCAATAAAACTACAAATGCCAAAAATCCAAATAAGGACGAAGCCAACAAAAACAGCATAAAATAAGCAAAACTTCTTCTTTTTAAAGGAGTAATAATTTTATATGCCAAACTTTCTGTGTCGTAATAATATTTTACCTTCGCCATGTTTTAAAAATATGCTATTTTTGCACTTTGTAAAAATAGGTTTTATAAATTTACAAAGCGTTTGAAAAACAAATTTAATAAATGTTTCAGTAGTTCACCGCTTTTTTTAACACTATTTTATGTGCCTATTCCAGCTTTCCGTTGCAAGTTCTCGTTTTGAAATCTTTTTTTCTACGAGCCAGCAGGAGCTTCCTTTGGTCGCTCTGCCAGCTCAAGAAAAAATAAATTTCAAAATCTCGAAGCTTTCCACTGCAATCTGGGGCAAAAACGTTAATCCGTTGATTTGGGTATTCGTTCATACGAAAACCAATTAAACAATTAATCAAATAACCGATTAAACAATAACAATGAAATCACAAGACGTAAGAAAACAATTTTTAGATTTTTTTGAAAGCAAAGGACATTTAATAGTTCCATCAGCACCAATCGTTCTAAAAGATGATCCAACCTTGATGTTCAACAACTCAGGAATGGCGCAATTCAAAGAATATTTTTTGGGTAACGCAATCCCAAAAAGTAACAGAATTGCCGATACCCAAAAATGTCTTCGTGTTTCAGGAAAACATAACGATTTAGAGGAAGTAGGAATTGATACCTACCACCACACGATGTTCGAAATGCTAGGAAACTGGTCATTTGGAGATTATTTCAAAAAAGAAGCGATCAATTGGGCTTGGGAATTATTAACCGAAGTCTATAAAATCCCAAAAGACATTCTTTATGTTTCTGTTTTCGAAGGAAATCCAGACGAAAATGTTCCTTTCGATCAAGAAGCTTATGATATTTGGAAAACCTTAATTTCCGAAGACCGAATTATTCTTGGAAACAAAAAAGACAATTTCTGGGAAATGGGCGAGCAAGGGCCTTGTGGTCCTTGTTCAGAAATTCACGTTGACATTCGCTCTGCCGAAGAAAAAGCAAAAATATCTGGTAAAGATCTAGTCAACAATGACCATCCTCACGTAGTGGAAATTTGGAACAACGTTTTCATGGAATTCAACCGTAAAGCGGACGGTTCTTTGGAGAAATTACCAGCGCAACACGTGGATACTGGAATGGGTTTCGAGCGTTTGTGTATGGTTTTGCAAGGAGTTCAGTCCAATTATGATACCGATGTTTTTACGCCAATTATCCAACATATTGAAAAAATTACAGGAGCAACTTTTGTACGGACAAGTCGCGACTTGTCCCCTGAACAGGATAAAATTAATATTGCCATTCGCGTTATTGCCGATCACGTTCGTGCTGTTGCTTTTGCAATCGCCGATGGACAATTGCCTTCAAACACAGGTGCAGGATATGTAATTCGTAGAATTTTGCGTCGTGCGATTCGTTACGGATTTACATTTTTGAATACTAAAGAAGCGTTTATTTACCAATTAGTAGAAACTTTGAGCAGTCAAATGGGAAGTTCTTTTCCAGAAATTATGGCTCAGAAAAACTTGGTTATGAACGTAATTAGAGAAGAAGAAAATTCTTTTTTAAGAACATTGGATCAAGGATTACAATTGTTAGAAAATGTAATTGCTGCTACAAATGGAAAAACGGTTTCTGGACAAAAAGCATTCGAATTATACGATACTTTTGGTTTTCCAATCGATTTAACCGCATTGATATTAAGAGAAAGAGGACTTGAATTGGACGAAGCTGGTTTTGATAAAGCGATGCTCGAACAAAAAACACGTTCTCGCGCTGCATCAGAAGTTTCAACCGAAGATTGGACTTTATTGGCAGAAGGAAATACAGAAACATTTGTTGGGTACGATTTAGCCGAAAATGAAGTGAAAATCACTCGTTTCCGTAAAATTGACAGTAAAAAAGACGGAGTTTTATTCCAAATCGTTTTAAACAACACGCCTTTTTATCCAGAAGGTGGAGGACAAGTTGGAGATAAAGGAACTTTGGTTTCAGCAAACGAAACGATTGAAATAATTGACACCAAAAAAGAGAATAACTTGATTTTGCATTTGGCTAAAAAGTTGCCTGAAAATGTAAACGCCAGTTTTGTGGCCAAAGTAAACCAAGATTTAAGAAGCTTGTCTTCAAGAAATCACTCGGCAACGCACTTGATGCACCAAGCTTTGAGAAGCATTTTGGGAACACATGTAGAACAAAAAGGATCTTTGGTAAATCCAAATTATTTGCGTTTTGACTTTTCGCATTTTGCAAAAATGACGGAATCCGAATTACAACAAGTGGAGGATTTTGTAAATGCAAGAATTCAAGAGCAATTGCCTTTAATAGAACGCAGAAATATTCCATTTGCACAAGCCGTTTCAGAAGGAGCAATGGCGCTTTTTGGAGAAAAATATGGAGATGAAGTTCGCGCTATAAAATTTGGTGAAAGCATGGAATTGTGTGGTGGAATCCACGTGAAAAATACAGCTGAAATCTGGCATTTCAAAATTGTTTCTGAAGGCGCTGTTGCGGCAGGTATTCGTCGTATCGAAGCCATTACAAGTGATGCTGTCAAAACGCATTTTGCTTCTTATGAAAACACGTTGAATGAAGTTAAAGAAGCATTGAAAAATCCACAAGATATTTTGAAAGCAGTTCAGTCTTTGCAAGAGGA
>CANFVB010000159.1 GCA_947450355.1 Bacteroidota bacterium | reverse complement strand
TCGTACATATCCATATTTACTTTCGTAACGGGACGGAAACTTCCACGGAATGCCAAGATATTTTTTTTGTAAAGAATGGCTGCTGGCAAAATATTATTTCCATTTGGATCAAACATTACCGCATCGGTCATTCCGTTTTTTACCAATTGTAAACTCATTAAACGGTTGTCAACATTTGCAAAACGTGGTCCTGAAAAGTTGATGGTGTCAATTTCTAATTGGTCTTTGTCTAAATGGTCGTATAAATAACGAAGTAATTTTTTAGGGTCGTTGTATTTATAATAGGCACCATAAATCAAATTCACTCCTAAAACGCCTAAGGTTTCTTGTTGCAGTTTTGCATCAGTTTCCTTAAATCGAATGTGAATTATAATTTCGTTGATATCTTCATCGGGTTCAATTTGGTAGCGAATTCCAACCCAACCGTGACCTTTGAATTGTTTTGCAAAATCGATTGTTGCTACGGTATTTGCGTAGCTAAAAAACATTTTATTGGGGTGTTTTTCTCTGCTTAACCGTTTTTCAATCAAGTCATATTCGTGAGAAAGCATCTTTTTTAAGCGACTTTCGGTTACATATCTGCCATCGTCTTCATCGCCATAAATGGCATCACTAAAATCTTTATCGTAGGCTGACATTGCTTTTGCAATTGTTCCCGAAGAACCTCCAGACCTAAAAAAATGCCTTACTGTTTCTTGACCAGCACCAATTTCAGCAAAAGTACCGTAGATATTTTCGTTCAAATTGATACGAAGCGCTTTGTCTTTTATAGAAGGAATTTGCTCGATGACTTTGTCACCTTTTAATTTTATTTCAGTCTCCATTTTATGATTTACAATAACTTGTTTACAAAGTTAACAAAATAGGGCTTTAATAAAAGATAATTAATCTTATTTTTGTAAAAAAGAAATTCGTTGAAAGTATATTTTTTAGGCACCGGCACGTCGCAAGGAATTCCAGTTATTGGAAGCAACCATTCTGTATGCCAAAGTGAGAACCCTAAAGACAAGCGATTGCGGGTTTCTGTATGGATTTCTTGGGAAGGATTTTCTTTCGTAATTGATTGTGGTCCCGATTTTAGACAACAAATGCTAACCTCGAAATGTCCTAAAGTGGAAGCCATTTTATATACCCACGAACACGCCGATCACACCGCTGGAATGGATGATATTCGCCCTTTTAATTTCAAACAAGGAAATATTCCAATTTATGCGCACCAACGAGTACTTGAAAATCTCAAAAAACGCTTCGATTATATTTTTGAAACGGTGAATAAATATCCAGGCGCTCCAACGGTTTCTCCAATTGAAGTTGTCAATAATCAGCCTTTTATTCTTGGCGGAAAATCTATAATTCCAATTAATGTGATGCACGGAAATCTTCAGGTTTTTGGTTATAGAATTGATGATTTTGCCTATCTTACGGATGTGAAAACCATTGAAAAATCAGAACTTGAAAAGTTGAAAAACTTGGATGTTTTGGTTGTAAATGCCTTACGGGAAGAGCCACACAATACCCATTTTAATTTGCAAGAAGCCTTGGATTTCATCGCTTTGGTGCAACCTAAAAAAACCTATTTGACTCATATAAGTCATCTTTTAGGTTTTCACGATGAAGTACAACAAAAACTCCCAAAAAACGTTTATTTAGCGTATGATAATTTAGAAATTAATATTTAAAAAATGAAACAATCCCTTTTACTTTACCTTTTTATTCTTGCATTGGTTTTCAATGTTTTCACTTATGCTTATTATTCAAAAGAAGTGGCTTTTCAGAAAGAGCAGTTGGATAAATTAACCAAAAAATCACAAGCTAAAGAATCAAAATTGAATGAAAATCTCATTGACGCAAACTATTTTTCATTAGAAAAAAATGAGAAAGCACAGAATTATTTTTACTCCGATGTACCAGAAAAAAATGTAGATTACGCAACATTAATTCCATTATTGAAAGATAAATTAATGGATTTTAATGATAATCCGAATGGAAATCCTTACACTGGTCAAGAAAAATTAGGTGCTAATAAATTTATTATCAACAAAGTAAAGGTGCTAAACCACCGTTGGATTATTGCAGATTTTAGTGATGGTGAATATTGGGGAGAAGTTTTATTGAAGTATTTTGTAAACGATGATAAAAGTATTTCCTTTGAAGTAAACCAATCTTTAGTGTATCAAAAACAGTAAGTGTTTTTTTTTAGCCACAGATTACTTCGTCTGTTCACTTCGTTCGGGTCACAGATTTATATTGTTTTTTGCCACGAATTACACAAATTTCCACTAATAAATTCGTGCTAATTTGTGAAATTCGTGTTTGCTTTTTAATTTGTATTTGTTTTGAATTAAAGTCGAATGTAGTTTATTTTTCTAACAACCAGTTTTTCAAATCATAAAAATTCTGAGGTGAAACTCCGTGACCAATTGGGTATTCTTTGTACGTAGTTTTAATTCCTAAACCTTCTAAGATAGCGGGTGATTTTCTTGCCCAATCAACAGGAATTACTTGGTCAACCGTTCCGTGGGAAGCAAATATTTTCAAGTTGCTAAAATCATTATTTTGGTAATTTTCTTTAATAATATCTAAGTTCAAATAACCGCTCATTGCAGCCACTTTTTGAACTTTTTCAGGATAAGAAAGCGCAATTGAATAACTCAAAATAGAACCTTGGCTAAAACCAATTAACGTTACATTGGAAGCGTCAATTGGATAATTTGCAATTAATTCATCAATGAAATTCAATACTAAATCTCTTGAAATTACTGCTTGGTCGTGGTCTGAAAATTTGTTCTGATCGGCATCAAAGTTGATGGCGTACCACGCATAACTTCCATATTGCAAATCATAAGGTGCGCGTGCCGAAACCACATAATATTCGTCAGGAAGTTCTGCGGCAAACGAAAATAAATCGGCTTCATTGCTTCCGTAACCGTGTAATAGCAACAATAATGGGTTTTTATCTGCTTTTATTTTTGGTTCTCGAATTTGATAAACTAATGATAATTCCATAATTATGAGATGCTTTTAAACCATTTTTGAAAATAATTACCCAATAAAGGTATTGGCTTTGTAGTTCCATTTATAGCGCTGAAAATTCCATAACTCCATAAAACAGATACTGAAATCCACATTGGTGCTGAAATCATAAGGCTGTCAAAATTGCTAATTATTAATCCCAAAGATATAAATGTTAAAGAAATTCCTAATGCTTGGCGAATGTGAAACGACGCAAATGAATTTTTATTTTCGCTATTCATCGACATTGCAATTAAAACTCCAACAAATAAAATATAACTTGTTATAGCGGCTGTTTTCCCTTCTTCTACTGAGTTTTCCATATTATTATTAAGCTAAAACTAATTTTCCTTGATTGTAAATTCCATAAACTTTCCCTTTCATTTCTATTCCAATAAAAGCGGAATTTTTCGATTTCGACAAGATATTTTCTTTGTTGAAAGTCCAAGTTTCTTTTGGATTAAATAGCGTAATATTTGCGATTGAACCTTCTTTTATTGCAGCGTTTTCAATGGTAAATGTGCTTTTTCCAGCAGTTAATTTTTCTATTACTTTTTCCAAAGGCAGCACCGTTGTTAACGCTCCAAAAGCAGTTTCCAAACCGATTGTTCCATTTTTAGCTCCGTCAAATTCCATTTTTTTATGTTCAATATCAATCGGATTATGATCTGAAGTAATCATATCGATGGTATTGTCTAAAATTCCTGCCAATAAAGCTTTTCGGTCTTCTTCTGTTCTCAAAGGCGGTGAAACTTTATATCGGGTGTCAAAACCATCTAATTTTTCATCGGTTAAAACCAAATTATGTACGGCAACACTACAAGTAACGTTCAATCCTTTGGCTTTTGCATTTTTAATTAATTCAACCGATTTTACTGTTGAAATTGTTGGAATGTGCATTTTTCCGCCTGTATATTCTAATAAAAATAGGTTTCTTGACAGTTGAAGTTCTTCAGCTAAATTTGGAATTCCTTTCAATCCCAATCTCGTAGAAACAACGCCTTCATTCGCAACTCCATTTCCTTTTATCGTAGCATCTTGACAAAAAGCAAGTAGCAATCCGTTAAAATCTTGAACATATTGCAAGCCGATTTTCAGTAAATTGGCATTGTCAATATTTTTATTATAATCTCCAAAAGCAACTGCTCCCGCATTTTTCATATCGAACAATTCTGCCATATCTTTTCCTTCGCTTTCTTTTGTGAAAGCACCAATTGGAAATAATTCGGTTGCAAAACCTGTGGCTTTGTTTTTCACAAAATTGATTTGAGATTGATTGTCAATAATCGGGTAGGAGTTGGGTTGCAAAGCAATTCCGGTAAAACCACTTTTTGAAGCAACATTGAGTCCGTTGGCAATGGTTTCTCGATCTTCAAAACCTGGTTCTCCAAACGAAACACTACTGTCAAACCAGCCTTCAGAAAGATGAAGGTTTTCAAGTTGTATTTCTTCAAAACCAGTTTCTTTGGGAAGATTTGCTCCAATTTTTTCAATAATACTTCCGTTGATTTTCACATCCATAATTTGGTTGTGAAAAGGACTTTTTGAGTCAATAATTCTCGCTTCTCTGATAATTAGTTTCATTTTACAAATTTTTGAATTATTACTTCTAAAGCTAAAAATAATAGGGTTAATAGAACAAACAATTTCCAAATTTCATTATTGCTTCGGTCTGAAAGCAAGCTGTTAAATACAATGTCAACTGAGTTTACGACTTTAAAATCGGATAATAAATTGCTATTGGCTAAAGCCAGATTTCCTTCGGAACGATTGTAATTAAAACTGATATTTCGTATAAAATCATCTTGTTTGTAAACTCCAAAATTCCCTGCAACAGTTGGATAATCGTTG
>CANFVB010000158.1 GCA_947450355.1 Bacteroidota bacterium | reverse complement strand
GTTATTAGAACGCCAAATTTGACGTCAGCTACGTCAAATTTGACATCAGCTACGTCAAATTTGGCATCAGCTACATCAAATTTGACATCAGGCACGTCAAATTTGACATCAGACACGTCAAATTTGACGTCAAGCACGTCAAATTTGACATCAGACACGTCAAATTTGGCGTAAAAGTCATTTAATAAGGGTAGAGTGGGAGTAGTCATTAGATTGTGTAAACTCAAAATAAGTGCTATTTTTATTAACTTATTCAAATTCAACCTCCGCAATCGCAAGGCATTTGTAATTACAGAAACAGACCTAAAACTCATCGCTAAAGCTGCAATCATTAGAGAAAGTAAAATTCCAAAAAATGCCAAAACTTAATTTTAGATTTTTTTTAAAGCATAATTGATTAGGAAATATCTTGAATATATATCTTTTACGCCTATATTGATTAGTATTTATTGATATTGGATATGCAAATAAAAAGTAGAATAAATGAGTAAAATTTTCTTACTGCAGTTTGTTTAAATCAGCTAGCGTATAATATTTCATATTATGTTGCTTCATATAGTTGCAAATAAGTTCTAAGGTTTCCAGTTTTGTTTGGTAATTTGCTGTAACATTTTTCACTACCTTATGACTGCATAAAATCAATATTTTGTTGTTTTTCTTGGCATAGTCCAATAACTTTAACAGATAAGGAACACTAAAATTTACGTGATTATTATCAATGTCAAAACCAAAAACAATTCTTTTCTTATTGAAAAAACAATCTTGCATTGTAGGTTTTTCATCGCCAAATGCACGTCCTCGTATAATTTTGAATTTACCCAATAATGCTGAATCTAACTTTATAGTTCTTTCCCCATCGGGATAGGCGAAGGAAGTAATCTTAAAGGAATCCTTTTTCATTATATCCAACATAGGATCTATTTCTTGCTCCATATATGATTTAATACTGTATTTTTCGAGAAATTTTACAGCATTGTAATGGTGTAAACCATGACCTGCAATTTCATGCCCTTCATTTTCTAATGTATGTAGGTCTTTGAGTTCTGTAGTATCCAAAGTATTTATTTTGCAAACGCAAAAAGTAGCTTTCCAGAAATAGCGCTTCAAAACTTTGTCCGCCTCAAACCATTCCTTAACATATACATCGTCAAAAGATATAACTACCCCAGCTTGATAGGGTTGGATTGCTTTCTTGTCACAGGAAATAAGCAGTGATGAAGCAAATAACAAAATTGAAATTACAATAAAATGCTTCATAATTAAATATTGAGATGAATGTACTATTTAAATCCCCACGAAGTTACTTGGGGTAATTTGCAGTAATTCGGCTTTAATTTCATCTGATACTTCAAGAGTTGAAATGAAATTATGAATCGCTTTTTTGTCAATCGTTTCGTTGGTTCTGGTCAATCCTTTCAAGGCTTCATAAGGATTTGGGTAACCTTCTCTGCGTAAAATAGTTTGGATGGCTTCGGCAACCACAGCCCAGTTTTTTTCTAAATCTTCGTGAAATTTAGGCTCATTCAAAAGTAATTTGTTCAATCCTTTCAATGTCGCTTCAAAGGCAATTAATGTATGCCCCATTGGTACTCCAATATTTCTTAAAACGGTACTGTCAGTCAAATCACGTTGCAACCTTGACAAGGGTAATTTAGCCGAAAGGTGCTCAAAAATAGCATTCGCCATTCCTAGATTACCTTCTGAATTTTCAAAATCAATAGGATTCACTTTATGCGGCATTGCCGACGAACCAATTTCTCCTGCTTTGATTTTTTGTTTGAAATATTCCATGGAAACATACGTCCAAATGTCTCTGTCTAAATCAATTATAATGGTATTTATCCTTTTCAAAGCATCGAAAAACGCTGCAAAATGATCGTAATGTTCTATTTGTGTGGTTGGAAATGAGTGGTGCAAACCTAAATTCGTTTCTACGAAATCGTTTCCAAATTTTTTCCAGTCAATCTGTGGATACGCTACATGATGGGCATTATAATTTCCTGTTGCGCCTCCAAATTTTGCAGCAAATGGAATGTTGAACAACAAGCGCATTTGTTCTTCTAATCGTTCTACAAAAACACCGATTTCTTTACCCAAACGAGTAGGGGATGCTGGCTGACCGTGAGTTCTTGCCAACATTGGAATGTCACGCCATTCTAAACTCAACTCTTTTAATTTGGATATTAATGCGATTAATGATTGCATGTACACTTTCTCAAAAGCTTCTTTTGTTGATAATGGAATAGCTGTATTATTAATATCTTGTGAAGTTAATCCAAAATGAATGAATTCTTTGTATTGTGATAACCCCAATTTTTCGAAAGCATCTTTGATGAAATATTCAACTGCTTTTACATCGTGATTGGTCGTTTTTTCAGTTTCTTTTATCCAAAGTGCATCTTGCGTAGAAAAGTTTTTATAGATATTTCGTAAGCTATCAAAAACAACTGAATCGATACTTTTTAACTGCGGTAATGGGATTTCACACAAAGCAATGAAGTACTCAATTTCAACTAAAACACGGTATCTAATTAAAGCTTCTTCTGAGAAGTATGGAGCTAGTGAATGGGTCTTGCTTCTGTATCTTCCGTCAATTGGTGAAACAGCATTTAATTCGTTTAAAGTAGTCATTTTTGTGTTGTTTTTGAAAGTGCAAAGATAAAGAATTGTTTGGTTAAAATTTGTTTTTAGAGTGTTGGAATTTCTGATATAACTATTTCAAATAGCTCTAGTTTCCTTAAATAGGATAGTTTTTAATACTCAAGTTTAAAACGAAAAGTTTTTAAAACTCAAATTTGTTTCTAAATTTACCGAAAATACTTTAATAATGGTTGATATTGCCTTTTTGGAATTTCTTGAAAACATACTTACCGAAAATAGAAAAGAGCGATTTTTGAACGTACTTAAAAACAGAACAAATCACTTTACAATTGCTGTAGAAGATATTTTTCAAATGCATAATACGAGTGCGGTTATGCGCAGTTGTGAGGTTTTTGGAATTCAAGAACTGAATGTTATTGAGCAACGCTATGGTAAAAGTATTGATAAAGAAATTGCAATGGGAGCTCAAAAATGGGTTGACATCAATGCATTTGATAGTATTTCTGGCTGTGTAGATTCTTTAAAAGCCAAAGGGTATCAAATTATTGCAACAACACCGCATGAGAATGATTGTTTGATGGATGATTTTGATATTTCAAAACCGAGTGCGTTTTTTTTTGGCACAGAACGCGATGGATTATCCGAAGAGATTTTGCAAAAAGCAGATGGTTTTCTAAAAATTCCAATGGTGGGTTTTACAGAAAGTTTGAACATATCGGTTTCGGCAGCAATTATCATTCAAAATCTAATGCATAGACTTCGAAATTCGGAGATAAACTGGCAATTATCTGAAGAGGAAATCCTCAAAAAGCGATTGCAGTGGGCGAGGAGTTCTATAAAAGACATCAAAAGAATTGAGGCAAGATATTATAAAGAAGATTAATTTAAAAGTATTTATGTTTTAATTACGATTATATAAATGAACTGATCTGTTGCCCTCTTATATCATTTAAAGTATGTTTTTACAATCTTTTTAAAACTATCAAAGCAACAATAGTCTATTTTATTTTGTAAATTTGCATTATATTTTAAAAAAAAAAGCAAAATGGAAAATGGTATATATGCTAAATTCAACACTACAAAAGGTGCTATTTTAGTAAAACTAACACACGATTTGACGCCAGGAACAGTTGGAAATTTCGTAGGATTGGCTGAAGGAAACTTAGAAAACAAAGTAAAACCACAAGGAAATAAATACTATGACGGATTAAAATTCCATAGAGTAATTCCAGATTTCATGATTCAAGGAGGTTGTCCTCAAGGAACAGGAACTGGTGGGCCTGGGTATAGTTTTGAAGATGAATTTCACCCATCATTAAAGCACAATCGCCCAGGAGTTTTGTCTATGGCAAATTCGGGGCCTGCAAGTAACGGTTCTCAGTTTTTTATAACTCACATCCCAACAGATTGGTTGGATAACAAACATACCGTTTTTGGACATGTTGTTGAGGGACAAGATATTGTTGATGCAGTTGATCAAGGTGATGTATTGGAATCTTTGGAGATCGTAAGAATAGGTGAAGAAGCTCAAAAATGGAATGCTATAGAAGCTTTTATTACTTTTAAAGGTGCTCGTAACAAACGCGATGCTGCAATTAAAGCAGAAGCAGAAGCAAAAATGGAAACATTGGCAGCTGGTTTTGAAAAAACAGAAAGCGGTTTACGGTATCAATTTATCCAAAGAGGAACTGGTAAAAAAGCAGAAAACGGAAAAATAGTATCGGTTCATTATACAGGTCAATTAGAAGACGGAAAAGTATTTGACAGTTCATATCCACGCAAAAAACCAATTGAATTTCCTCTAGGTCAGGGTAATGTAATTGAAGGTTGGGACGAAGGAATTGCTTTATTGAAGGTTGGAGACAAAGCACGTTTTGTAATTCCATCTCATTTAGGATATGGAACCCGTGGCGCAGGTGGTGCAATTCCTCCAAACGCAACTTTAATTTTCGATGTAGAATTAATGGATGTTAAATAGATTTTAGTAAATACTATTTAAGAATACACCAATTAATTATATCTAAATCCGCTTTGAAAATTTCAAGGCGGATTTTTGATTTTAAAAATAAATGCAAATGAAATCTGAAAACCCATAGCCCAGAATGAAATGGAAAGGTACTATCTTGAAAACCAAATTTATTTCACTTTTTTTTCATATTTTTGTTCAACTTATAGAAAGCACTTCGTCTTTAAAAATGATTTGTTTATCTGGTATAGCCTCAACTTGTTTGGGGCTATTTTTTTTGCTGTTTCATTTACTAATATTGATGAAATATTTTCCT
>CANFVB010000157.1 GCA_947450355.1 Bacteroidota bacterium | reverse complement strand
CAATCGTGATTTGGGAAGTGTGATGCAAGATATTAAAGAAAAAGTTACCAATACAATTCACTTGCCAATTGGATATTATGTTGAATATGCTGGTGCTTACAAAGACCAACAGCAATCGTTTAAAGAACTTTTGCTCATTTTGATTACTTCTTCTCTGTTGGTTTTTGGCGTTTTACTATTTTTATTTAGAGATTTTAGGGCAGCAATTGTATTGCTCTTTATTTCCGTTTTGGGGATTTCTGGAAGTTACATCTTATTATTTTTGACTAAAACCCCTTTGAATGTTGGAAGTTATACTGGAATAATTATGATTGTGGGGATAATTAGTGAAAATGCCATTTTTACATTTCTTCAATTTCGGGAAACTTTTAAGGTAACATATAATGTAAATCAATCCTTAGTTTATTCCATTTCTACTCGTTTGCGACCAAAATTAATGACCGCTTTTGGGGCTATAATTGCGCTTTTGCCTTTGGCTATTGGAATTGGAACAGGATCAGAATTGCACCAACCTTTAGCAATTGCAGTTATTGGGGGATTTATATTTGCAATGCCATTATTATTGATTGTATTACCAAGTTTGCTTTCAATGGTCTATAAAAATGAAAGTCATTTTAAACATTTGCATTAGCAGAAAAGACTTGTTTTCAAATTTTATTAAATAAAAAAAAGCCTGTAAACATTAAATTTACAGGCTTTTATTCTTTAGAAATCTTTATTTATTTCCAACCTCCTCCAAGTTGTTTGTAAACGTGAACTATTGAATTTAGTTGTTCTTTTTTAACATCAACCAATTCAAGTGTGGTTTCAAGTGCATCACGTTGTGTCATTAATACCTCAAAATAATCCACTCGAGCAGACTTGAACAAATCATTTGAGATATCAATTGATCTTTTTAAAGCTTCTACTTGTTGTGATTTCAAATTATAACTTTTATCCAAATTACTAATTTTAGATAGTTGAGTAGCCACTTCCAAATACGCATTTAAAATGGTACGCTCATAATTATATAATGCCTGAAGTTGGCGTGCATTGGCATTACTATACTCTGCTTTAATTGCATTTCGATTAATTAATGGTCCTGCAATATCTCCAACTAAAGAATAAAGCAACGATTCTGGTAAATTAAACAAATAAGAGGATTTAAATGCCTGCAAACCTACAGATGCTGAAATAGCTAATGAAGGATAAAATTCGGCACGAGCCACTTTAACGTCCAACTTGGCAGCCACCAATTCTAATTCTGCTTGTTTAATATCAGGGCGATTTGCCAATAGTTGCGATGGAATTCCAGAATTTACAACCGTAGCTTTTAAACTTAAAAAATCGGTTTTATCTCTTTTTATTTCTTGAGGAAAACGACCCAGTAAAAAGTTAATTCTGTTTTCAGCTTCATTAATTTTTTGCAATGTTTCAAACTCCATATTTTGAGAAGCCAACACTTCAGCTTGGAATTTTTGAACTGCTAATTCTGTTGTTCTTGCTGCTTCTTTTTGAATTTTTACAATTTCTAAAGCGTTACTTTGAAGTTTAATATTTTGTTTAATAATTTCCAATTGGCTATCCAAAGACAATAATTCATAATAATTATCAGCTACTTCAGAAATTAAATTGGTCACTACAAAATTCTTCCCTTCAATAGTTGATAAGTACCTACTAATAGCAGCTTTCTTAGAATTACGTAACTTTTTCCAAACATCAACTTCCCAATTTGCATAAGCACCAATAGTAATATCGGTCAATGCATCAGGAACTCCAACTCCAGGTGAAATTTCGGTAGAAGCATCACCCGCACCTTGGCTCGTGTATCTTCCCACTTTTTCAATTCCTGTTCCTGCTCGTAACCCAATAGTTGGTAAAAGTGCTCCTTTTCTGAATCGAATATCGTTTTTCGCAATTTCAATTTCCTGTAAAGTAATCATCAATTCCTGATTGTTATTTATAGCAATATCAATCAAATCAACAAGGTTTTTATCCTTAAAGAATTTTTTATAAGGAATATTTGACATATTGGTCGTGTCCTTGCTATTGGTATAAGATTCGGGAATGGCTTTATTTGCTGGCGCCGTAACAATTGACGGTGTTTTGCAACTTACCACTGCCAAGCAAAAGCTTACTATTATAACTATTTTATTATTAATTTTCATAATCAATTTCTTCAGATAATGGACCTTCTTTTTCGTTTTTAATAAGTTTATGTTTACTGGCTATTGTACCAAAAATATAATACAATCCAGGTATAAGTAAAACTCCAATAATTGTTCCTAAAAGCATACCACCAAGGGCAGCAGTACCAATAGTACGATTTCCAATTTTACCCGGTCCAGATGCAAAAACCAATGGGATTAACCCCGCCGTAAAGGCAAATGAAGTCATCAAAATTGGTCTAAACCTAATTTTCGCACCTTCCATTGCGGCATGAAGCACCGACATTCCTTCTTCGTGTTTTTGTACAGCAAATTCAACAATTAAAACTGCATTTTTACCTAACAAACCAATCAGCATGATAAAAGCTACTTGCGCATAAATATTGTTTTCTAAACCTGTTAAGGAAAGTAACAAAAATGACCCAAATATTCCCGCAGGCAATGATAGAATAACGGCAAATGGCAAAACGAAACTTTCATATTGTGCGGCTAATACAAGATATACAAACAACAAACAGATGATAAAAATCCAAATTGCCTCGTTGCCACGACCAACTTCATCTTTGGAAATTCCAGCCCAATCGATATCATATCCCCTCGGCAATGTTTTTTTGGCAACTTCTTGTATTGCTTTAATTGATTCACCACTACTATAACCAGGAGCTGATTGTCCACTAATTTCCGAAGCATTGTACATGTTATGTCTGGTAATTTCGGACAACCCATATACTTTTTCCATGTGCATAAATGCAGAAAAAGGTACCATTTCGTCACGACTGTTTTTTACATACAATTTCAAAACATCTTCTGGCAAGGCTCTATATTCTGGTGATGCTTGTACAATAACTTTGTATTGTCGGTCGTATTTAATAAAACTAATTTCGTAATTACTACCTAATAAAGTAGAAAGTGTGTTGGTGGCATTTTCAATGGTAACGCCTTTTTGTTGCGCTAAATCATTATCAATACGCATCATAAATTGTGGAAAACTCGCACTATAAAACGTAAAAACAGAGGCTAATTCGGGACGTTTGTTTAACTCTTTTACAAAATTAACACTTACTTCCTCCATTTTTTTATAATCACCAGAGCCAGCTTTGTCTAACAAACGACATTCAAAACCACCCGCAGCACCGTATCCTGGAACAGCTGGAGGTTGAAAATATTCAATAGTAGCACCTGAAATGTTTTTTGCCTTTTCTTCCAATTCTTTCATTATTTCATTGGCAGATTTTTTGCGGTCTTCCCAACTTTTTAGGTTTACCAAACATGTTCCTGAATTAGAACCAGTTCCTTCTGTAAGCATTTCAAATCCTGCCAATGATGAAACCGATTTAACACCTTCAATTCCTTCAGCAACTTTTTGCAGTTTGGAAGCAATTTCATTCGTACGCTCTAATGTAGAACCGGGAGGCGTTTGTATAATTGCATAAAACATTCCTTGGTCTTCATTTGGTATGAAACCTGTAGGAAGTGAATTGTTTATGAAAAATATTCCTGTACAAAAAGCAATAAATAACCCAAAAGTGACACTCCTTTTATTGACAATTTTACCAAGTATATTTTGATATTTTCCTGTTAAATTATTAAATTTATGATTAAAACCATCTAAAAAAGCGTTCAGAGGTGTCTTTTTTCTTGCTTCCCCATGATTATTTTTTAGCATCATGGCACAAAGGGCCGGAGTAAGCGTTAAAGCAACTACACCAGAAAGGATAATTGCTGTTGCCATTGTGATTGAAAACTGACGGTAAAAAATACCAACAGGTCCCGACATAAAAGCCAATGGAATAAATACTGCCGCCATTAAGAATGTAATGGCAATAATAGCTCCACTAATCTCACCCATTGCTTTTTTTGTAGCTTTTAATGGCTTGAGATGTTCTTCTTCCATTTTGGCATGAACGGCTTCAATGACGACAATGGCATCATCAACAACGACTCCAATAGCCAGAACCAAAGCAAATAGAGTTACAATATTTATTGTAATTCCAAAAATTTGCATAAAAGCAAATGTACCAATTAGGGAAACAGGTACTGCAATTGCTGGAATAACTGTAGATCTCCAATCGCCTAAAAATAAGAAAACTACCAATCCTACCAAAATAAAAGCTTCAATAAGAGTATGAATTACTTTTTCTATAGAAGCATCAAGAAACTTTGAAGCATCATAACTAATTTCATAATCAATTCCTTTTGGAAACGATGCTTTTAATTCAATTAATTTTGCTTTTACATCTTTAATAACTTGGCTGGCATTACTACCATAAGATTGTTTTATGGCTATTGCCGCAGATGGTCTTCCGTTCAAACTGGAATAAATATCATACATCGAGCAACCAAATTCTACTTTCGCAACATCTTTTAATCGAAGAATTTCACCATTCGGATTTGCTTTAATTACGATGTTTTCATATTGTTCGTTAGTAGTAAATCGACCTGGATATTTCAAAACATATTCTATAGATTGAGATACTTTTCCAGAACTTTCACCTGTTCTTCCTGGTGAAGCTTCTAAACTTTGTTGCGACAAGGCTTCCATTACTTCATCGGCAGAAACTTTATAAGCAAGCATTCTGTCAGGCTTTAACCAAATACGCATAGCATATTCCCGATTACCAATAATATCGGCATCACCAACACCATTTACACGTTTCAAATCGGAAAGCATATTAATGTCCGTAAAGTTATATAAGAACTTTTGATCCATTGTAGGATCTTTACTGAATACATTTATATACATCAAATT
>CANFVB010000156.1 GCA_947450355.1 Bacteroidota bacterium | reverse complement strand
GGTAGTTTCTGTGCAACCAATTACGGTTGGCGAACCGTCATTTACGAAAGTAATATTTGGCGTAGAACAATTATCTAAAGCATCGGTTACAACTGCGATATTTGGATTTTCAAACGTTCCATTGCAGCCTGAAATTTCAATTGAAGTTGGATTGGAAGCCGTTGGCAAAGTCGTATCGATGGTTCTAATTAAATTCTGCGTTACGTTTATAAAATTCCCACATTCATCGGTTACTTTATAAGTTCTAATGGTGGTTTCTGTACAACCAATTGTAGTCGGCAAACTATCATTTACGAAAGTAATATTTGGCGTCGAACAATTATCCGAAGCATCGGTTACAACTGCATTATTTGGATTTTCAAACGTTCCATTGCAACCCGAAATTTCAATATTTGCTGGATTGGAAGCCGTTGGCAATGTTGTATCAATTGTGCGAATTAAATTCTGAATTACATTGATAAAATTTCCACACGCATCGGTGACTTTATACGTTCTAATTGTGGTTTCCGTGCAACCTGAAACTACTGGCGCACTATCATTTACGAAAGTAATATTTGGCGTTGAACAATTATCCGAAGCATCAGAAACTAATGTAATATCAGGATTTGCAAACGAACCATTACAACCAGTAATAGAAATATCACTTGGATTTGAAGCCGTTGGATTTGTGGTGTCAATAGTACGAATTAAATTCTGAGAAACAGTAATGAAATTTCCACACGCATCGGTTACTTTATAGGTTCTAATTGTGGTTTCTGTGCAACCAATTATGGTCGGCGTACTATCATTTACGAAAGTAATATTTGGCGTTGAACAATTATCCGAAGCATCGGTTATAACCGAAATATTTGGATTTTCAAAAGTTCCATTACAACCTGTAATTTCAATCGGATTTGGATTTGAAGCCGTTGGCAAAGTCGTATCAATTGTACGGATTAAATTCTGAGAAACAGTGATGAAATTTCCACATTCATCGGTAACTTTATAGGTTCTAATGGTGGTTTCCGTGCAGCCTGAAACTGTTGGCAAACTGTCATTTACGAAAGTAATTACTGGTGTTGAACAATTATCTAAAGCATCGGTTACAACTGCGATATTTGGATTTTCAAATGTTCCATTACAACCAGAAATTTCAATTGGATTTGGATTTGAAGCCGTTGGCAAAGTCGTATCAATTGTGCGAATTAAATTTTGTGAAACGGTAATGAAATTTCCACACGCATCAGTTACTTTATAGGTTCTAATTGTCGTTTCCGTGCAACCAGAAACTGTTGGCGCACTATCATTTACGAAAGTGATATTTGGCGTTGAACAATTATCCAAAGCATCGGTTACAACTGCGATATTAGGATTTGCGAACGTTCCATTGCAACCAGAAATTTCAATAGAATTTGGATTGGAAGCTGTTGGATTTGTAGTGTCTAAATTGCTAATGGTTTGAATTGCACTTCCTCTGTTTCCACAAACATCAGTAACTCTGAAAGTTCGAGTTATAATAATTGGGCAAGTTCCCGTGCTTGTATCTTGATAAGTAATATTTGAAATTGTTGATGTATCTAAAAAAGTACCACCAAGCTGGTTGAAAGTTGCAAGTGAAATTGGGGTTTCTATTGCAGAATACGGAATTGAAATTGCCGAAAGACATCCTTGAAATGATGCATTTAAAGGCACTGAAACGGACGGACTTGTTCCATCTCCGTTTGTTAAAGAAGTAGAAAGTGACTGTTGACAACCGTTACTATCGGTTACTAAAACACTATAATTACCAGCCCCAATATTGATTTGGTCTTTCAACGGAATCACAACTCCATTTCCATTCCAAGAATAGGTATAAGTTGGATTTCCTCCTGATACGACTAAATTTATCCCTCCTGTTTGGCTTCCAAAACAGGCTATTGGAATTTGTGATGCCGAAAGTGACAAGGCATTATTAGGTTGGGTAATTGTGAAAGTTGATGTTGCAGAACAACCATTTTTAGTCGTTACTTTCACAGTATAAGTTCCCGCAGTTAAATTTATTTGGTCTTCATTTGTAGCAATTACGCCCGTTCCAGTCCATAAATAAGTGTATGGCGCTAAACCTGAAACCGTAATATTAATACTTCCTGTTGCGCCTCCATAACACAATACATTTGTTTGAGTTGCAGTAATTATAGGCGGTACATTTGGTTCAATTGTAATTGGATACGATTTGAACGCTCTTCTACCACAAGCATCTGTAACCACAACAGAAACAATGCAATTCACTTCAACGGCACTTGCAGGAATTATAAAGTTGGTATTTGTACCCGTTGGATTGGAAAAAGTTCCGCCACAACTTGACGACCATTGATAGAATAATGGACTATTTGTTGGGGAAGTTGCTGTTATACTAAATCCTATTGAATTTGCACCACAAACAATTGCTGCTACTGAAGTTATTGAGATAATTTTCGGACTTTTACCTTGAGGGGAATCAAATGAAAAATTCAACATTGCTCGTTGCGCTGCAATTCCATCTTGAGAATTTATATCGTGGCTGTGACCTGCTTCATACATTACTTTTCCTCGATTTACATCACCAAAACCATAACCGTAAGCTATTATTGCTGCCTTACCTGGAGAATCACCATTTAACAAATCTGATTGATTTGGATCCCAAACCGAAACTGTTGTAGAAGGTCTCCAACCTCCAAATTTACTTGGTAAATAAACTTTTTCAGAGCCGTTTTTTGTAGCACCATCAATAATGCCCATAAACTGCATATAGGGACTTTGGGGATTTGAATACAAAAACGGGAGTTTACTGCTAGAAGAATGAGAATTAAAAATAATTAAACTTGGCAAAGGATCTTTGGATAAAAAATTCAGTTTTTCTGAGGAATTACTGGGATTTGAAAGACCTTCGGATACGCTTACAGAATGACAGGCTTCCCAAATCCATCCTTGATTTCCACCATTTGCAAACGAATTATTCCATTTGTATAATTTTCCGTGAGTCGCCCAAGTTGGATCTGCGTGAGGTAATATAAACAAATCATCACAATAACTAAGAGTTGTTGGTAATGAAGTTCTAAAAGCAGATGAAGGAATTCCCGCATTATTGATATAAGTTGCGGCAATTGAACCATTATCGGTGTCCATAACCCAATTCGGATTTTCATACATTTCTTGATAAACAGGAACCGTAACTTCAACAAGTGTAGTGTGAACAACTACTCCTTGGGCAACAAAAGATGCAATTGCAGCTTGTACATTTGGAACAATTGCAAACTGCTTTTCAATAATGAATGGACCACCTTTGAAATTAATTCCATCAACTGTAAAATCGACACCATCTTTAATTTTGGTGGGGTTTATTGACCAAATAACTGGGACTTTTTGAACCGTTAGAAAATTATAAACCAAACCGTAAGGTTTTAATGCATTTCCATAAGTTTGCGGAACAATCCCCATATTTATAATTACAGAACCCGCAGGAATGGTTTTGGTTTGTGCAAGTAAAAAATTTGAAAACACTAAAAATACGAATGTTAAAATAAGATTTTTGTAGTTCAAAATTGGTGCTTGAAGAGTATGATTTTTCATAAGTATATATTTAAAAAATTTTGTTTTATATGAAATACTGACATTGAATAGTGTAGAAATTAACCTCTTTTTTTGTATTAATTAAATTCTAATAATATGTTAATAAATTATTGATGCTAAATTAGTTACGAAAAAAATATTTTGAATCAAAAGTGCTTTTAACTACTGAAATACTCGTTAAAACGGGAAGAATTTTTGAAAATTAATTTTGATGTTTATTAATGGAAAAGTCAGAGCAGATATTTGTGACAATATTCATGTTAATTAAGTACCGTTATCTGTAAAATTATTCGGCAAATAACATAGAATCCATATAGGTATTACTATTTTAGTTTCCATGTAATGATTTTACTAACGATAATCAACAAATCGAAATTTTAAGTATAAATCTTACAAATAATAGTTTGGTCTCATTATAATTTTGTAAATTGTAATTTGAATTTGAAAACGGCACTCCAAATTGTCAATAAATTACTTTCCTATGAAAAATTTAATACTAATTAGACATGCAAAATCCAGTTGGGATGCACCAGTGAATGATAAAGACCGCCATATTTCAAATCGAGGGGTTTTAGATGCTCATTTAATATCTTCAAATATTCTGAAATATTTACCCGAAAAATTCGTTATTTTGAGTAGCAATGCAAAAAGAGCCATCGAAACAGCTACGATTTTCGCTCAAAATTGGATGTGTCCTTTTGAGAGTATTATTTTTATGGACGATTTATATTCATTTGATGAAAATCAGTTGGAACGAACGATAAAATCGTGCAACAATGATTATGAAAATGTTATTCTTTTCTCACATAATGCTGCAATAACAAATTTTGTTAATAAATTTGGCGATATTTTAATTGAGAATGTTCCAACATCTGGTTTAGTTTCTATTAATTTTGATTGTCAGAACTGGAATTTATTAAGCAAAGGAAAGACTGAAAAAACACTGTTTCCAAGAGATTTAAAATTATGATTAGAGATATTGAATATAAATATATTGATAGAGAAAAAAGTTGGCTTGCCTTCAACGCCAGAGTTTTACAAGAAGCTGCCGATGAAAATGTTCCCTTATTAGATAGGTTACGATTTTTAGGTATTTTTTCTAATAATTTAGATGAATTTTTTCGTGTTCGTTACGCCGCAATTCGCAGATTAAGCTTGTCTGGTGTTTCGGGTGAAAAAGTTTTAGGTGGAATTAGTGCCCATCAATTGGTAAAAGATATCACGGAAATTGTAATCCAACAACAATCTGAAAGTTTACGAATATTAAATATAATTGAAAGTAAACTTCAAAAGGAAAATATCTTTATTATCAATGAAAATCAAATTTCAAGTGAGCAGGAAAATTTCATTAAAGATTTTTTCATTCAAAAAGT
>CANFVB010000155.1 GCA_947450355.1 Bacteroidota bacterium | reverse complement strand
GGTCGATTGAATGCTATTCTGGCAACTCCATTGCATTTTTTGTAGGTTATATCTTCAAACTCTTTAACCGTTTTCCAGTCTATGGTATTCATAATTGAACTATTTTAGTGTAAAATTAAGGCATTTTTTACTTTTTATAGCACGTTCAAATAAATAAAAGTAAGTCTAAAGTTTTAATGTCGTAAAGTCAAAAGTTTCGAAATAGTTAAAAACTATATATAATCAGCCAATTACAATGAATTACATATTTTAAAATACAAAACTTTATTACACTTACTACTTAATTTAGTTGGGATTGTATTATGAGGTTTTAATCTTGAAATATGGTTTTTGAATATAAAAAAATGCTCAAAATTTCATTAAGAGCATTTAAGAAGTTATAATTACAACTTTTATTTGTTATTTCGTTTTTTGTAATTATGAAGGAAATCTCCCTTTTCTTTTCCTAAATCAAACGAACTCCATTTGGTAAGAAAACGTGTGCTTGTTCTCGCTTTATCTTTATTCCAACCTTCATATTCAATTCTATATAATGCAGAATACAATTCGGCACGCCCAACACCATGGTAACAATGAATTAGAACTGGATAATTCGCTGGATTGTCCATAATTTCAAAAAACATATCAAGATTTTTTTGTACTGGAACTTGACCAGAGCCATCATTGAAATAATTTACACCTGGAATTTTTGCAATAGCATTTTTTTCGGCGGTTAATTCAGCAGGAATTTCAGGGTTGTTTACATCATCGCCTGTTCCTGGAAAACGAAGATCAATAATTGATTTTATATGATGTTTATTCACATAATTTTCAATTTCATTTGGTGGAATAACTCCAGATTTATATACTTTCCCTTCAGTAATGGTTTCAAAATTATGATTAATATTTATGTCATAGACGTATTTTCCAACCAAAACTAAAATAACAGCCAATACTAAAATTCCTATTTTTTTAATGTGTTTTTTCATTTTGTAAAATTATAAACTAATTTTATTAATTTATGTTAATTCTATAAATTTAATAAAATGTTATTGAATTTGTTTATTTTTCATTAATTTGCAAATAATAAATTATCAAGTCCAAAATGACAAATATTACCCGATTATTCGAATTTCCTTATTATCAATTAGAGAAATTTAATTCTATTTCAGATGCATTAGTTACAAAGCAAAATGGAACTTGGATAAAAACTTCTACTCAAGAATATATTGCAAAAGCAAATGCTATTTCAAGAGCACTTCTTAGAATTGGAGTGCAAAAAAATGATAAAATAGCAGTTATTTCATCAAACAATAGAACCGAATGGAATATTACAGATATTGGAATATTGCAAACTGGCGCTCAAAATGTACCTATTTACCCAACGATTTCTGAAGATGATTACGAGTATATACTAAATCATTCTGAAGCTATTTATTGTTTTATATCTGATATTGAAGTCTTTAGAAAAATTAATCTGATTCGAAATAAAGTTCCAAAACTAAAAGAAGTGTATTCATTTAATGAAATTGAAGGATGCTTAAATTGGACTGAATTATTAGAATTAGGAAAAGACACAAGCAACCAAGATGTTGTGGAAGATAGAAAAAACAGAGTTAAAAATGAAGATTTAGCAACTATAATTTATACTTCTGGAACTACAGGAAAACCAAAAGGCGTAATGCTTTCTCATCAAAATATTGTTTCAAATGTATTGGATAGTGCGCCAAGAATTCCTTTTACTGCTGGAAATAGTCGGGCTTTGAGTTTCCTTCCTATTTGTCATATTTTTGAAAGAATGATTCTATATTTATATCAATATTATGGTGTTTCGGTTTATTTTGGCGAATCAATTGAGAAAATTAGTGATAACATAAAAGAAGTAAAACCAACAGTAATGACAGCTGTGCCAAGACTTCTTGAGAAAGTATATGATAAAATTTTTGCAAAAGGATTGGAATTAAAAGGTATTAAAAAAGCACTTTTCTTTTGGGCAATAGATTTAGGATTACGATTTGAACCTTACGAAAAAAATGGTTCTTGGTATGAATTCCAACTTAAAATCGCCAGAAAATTGGTTTTCAGTAAGTGGAAAGAAGGACTTGGTGGAAACTTAGATTTGATGGTTTCTGGAAGTGCTGCATTACAACCAAGATTGGCGCGAATATTTGCTGCAGCAGAAATTCCTGTAATGGAAGGCTATGGATTGACTGAAACTTCCCCTGTAATTACGGTAAATGATATGAGAAATTTTGGTTTCAAAGTCGGTACCGTTGGAAAAGTCATCGATAATGTTACTGTAAAAATAGCAGATGATGGAGAAATACTTTGTAAAGGTCCGAACATTATGATGGGTTATTATAAAGATGAGAAATTAACAAGCGAAGTAATCACGGATGGATATTTTCATACAGGTGATATTGGTGTTTTTGACGAAGAAGGTTTTCTGAAAATTACGGATCGGAAAAAAGAAATGTTCAAAACATCGGGTGGGAAATATATTGCACCACAATTGATAGAAAATACAATGAAACAATCTCGTTTTATTGAGCAGATTATGGTTATTGGAGATGGTGAAAAAATGCCAGGTGCTTTTATTCAACCCAATTTTGATTTCGTAAAAGAATGGGCAAAAATTCATAAATTAGATATTGGGACTACAAACGAAGCAATTGTTTCAAATCCCAAAGTAATTGAACGGATTCAGGAAGAAATAACTGTATTGAATGAAAAATTTGGTAATTGGGAAAAAATCAAACGCTTTGAATTGACTCCTGATTTATGGACAATTGATGGAGGTCACCTCACTCCTACCTTAAAATTAAAACGAAAAATAGTATTAGAAAAATACAAAGATTTATATTTTAAAATTTATGGTAACTCCTAAAAAAAACTCCTCAAATTTGAGGAGTTTTTTTTTGTTAAAAATTAACACTTAAATACTATGCGTGCATACTATTTTTTCTTATATTTGAAAAAGAAATAAAATTCTTATGAAAGATAAAACTATAGATTATATACTTCGAGCTACTTGGCAAGCTGTTTCGAGAATGTATAATGAAGAAGCACAAAATTACGGAGCAACAATGGCAACGGGTTTTGCCTTATTAAGCATGGACAAAGATAAAGGTACACCTTCAACATCTTTAGGTCCAAAAATGGGGATGGAAGCCACCAGTTTAACCAGAACATTAAAATCGATGGAGGAAAAAGGATTGGTTATTAGAAAAAAAAATCCAGACGATGGTCGGGGCGTTTTAATTTACCTAACTGATTTTGGAAGAGAAAAAAGGGAATTGTCGAAAAATACCGTTTTGAAATTTAATGAAATAGTAAAACAAAATATATCTGAAGAAAAATTTCAACATTTTATTGAGGTTGCAGAAACGATAAATGAGTTAATTCAAGAAAAAAATATTTTTAATAGCAAGGATAATTCTGTTGTCCAAAAAAACAATAAATAATGAAACGCACCATAAAAAAAGTTGCAGTAATTGGTTCTGGAATTATGGGATCAGGTATTGCTTGCCATTTTGCTAATATTGGAGTTGAAGTTTTGCTTTTGGATATTGCTCCTAAAGAACTTACCGATGCCGAAGCAAAAAAAGGATTGACATTAGAAAGTAAAATCGTTCGCAATCGTTTGGTAAACGAGCATTTAGCCAATTCTTTGAAATCAAAACCTTGTCCTATATATAATCAAAAATTTGCTAGCCGAATTACTACTGGGAATACTACCGATGACATGGCTAGAATTGCCCATGTCGATTGGATTATTGAAGTCGTTGTAGAACGTTTGGATATTAAAAAATTGGTTTTCGAACAAATTGAAAAATTTAGAAAACCGGGTACTTTAGTAACTTCAAACACTTCTGGAATTCCGATTCATTTTATGAGCGAAGGACGATCTGAAGATTTTCAGAAACACTTTTGCGGAACCCACTTTTTTAATCCTGCACGCTATTTAAAATTATTTGAGATTATTCCAGGACCACAAACTTCATCTGAAGTATTGGATTTCTTGACCATCTACGGCGAAAAATTCTTGGGAAAAACTTCGGTCGTTGCCAAAGATACTCCAGCATTTATTGGAAACAGAATTGGAATCTTCGGAATTCAAAGTTTGTTTCATTTGGTAAAGGAATTGGGATTAACCATTGAAGAAGTCGATAAATTAACAGGCCCTGTTATTGGAAGACCAAAATCAGCCACTTTCAGAACCGTTGATGTCGTTGGTTTGGATACATTGGTTCACGTTGCTAATGGGATTTATGAAAATTGTCCGAACGATGAACAACACGAATTATTCAAATTACCCGATTTCATTACAAAAATGATGGAAAATAATTGGCTTGGAAGCAAAACAGGACAAGGTTTTTACAAAAAAGAAGGAAGAGATATTCTGTCTTTGGATTTAGATACTTTGGAATATCGTGCTGCCAAAAAAGCATCGTTTGCGACATTGGAATTAACAAAAACGATTGACAAACCGATTGATCGTTTCAAAGTTTTGGTAAAAGGAAAAGACAAAGCAGGGGAATTCTACAGAAAAAGTTTTGCCGCAATGTTTGCTTATGTTTCCAATAGAATTCCTGAAATAGCAGATGAATTATACAAAATCGATGATGCTATGAAAGCAGGTTTCGGTTGGGAAAACGGGCCTTTCGAAATTTGGGATGCGATTGGAGTAGCAAAAGGAATCGAAATTATGAAAGCCGAAGGTTTAGAACCAAATGCTTGGGTTGATGAAATGTTGGCATCTGGAAATTCGAGTTTTTATAGCATAAAAGAGGGAGCTACCTATTTTTATAATATTTCAAATAAAACGCAAACTAAAGTTCCAGGACAAGATGCGTTTATCATTCTGAACAACATTCGCGAAAGCAAAAAAATATGGAGTAATAGCGGTGCAATTATTCAAGATTTGGGAGATGGAATTTTGAATTTAGAATTCCAATCGAAAATGAATACCATTGGTGG
>CANFVB010000154.1 GCA_947450355.1 Bacteroidota bacterium | reverse complement strand
GTTGGATTGTCAATGCTTTTCAGAATGCAATTGGCTTGGCCAGAAGAATCTTTTAAAGTATTCAATTTCTTTTTAGGAGATAAATTTGCACCAAATGGCGTAATGACAAATGATATTTATTTGGCTTTAGTTACCATTCACGGAACAATAATGGTTTTCTTTGTACTAACCGCCGCCCTGAGTGGAACGTTTAGTAACTTATTAATACCACTTCAAATTGGTGCACGAGATATGGCTTCGGGAACATTAAATATGATTTCCTATTGGTTGTTCTTCCTTTCAAGTGTAATTATGATTTCATCATTGTTTGTAGAAGCTGGTCCTGCATCTTCTGGTTGGACAATTTATCCGCCTTTGAGCGCACTTCCACAAGCAATTTCTGGTTCAGGAATGGGAATGACTTTATGGTTGGTTTCTATGGCAATTTTCATCGCATCTTCATTATTAGGTTCTTTGAATTATGTTGTTACCGTTATAAACCTTAGAACTAAAGGAATGTCAATGACAAGATTGCCTCTTACAATTTGGGCTTTCTTTGTTACAGCAATTATCGGAATTGTATCTTTTCCAGTACTTTTATCAGCAGCTTTAATGCTAATAATGGACAGAAGTTTTGGTACTTCTTTCTTCTTATCTGATATTTATATTGCTGGTGAAGTTTTACACAATCAAGGTGGATCACCAGTTTTATTCGAACATTTATTCTGGTTTCTTGGTCACCCTGAAGTATATATTGTTTTATTACCTGCTTTAGGAATCACATCCGAAGTTATTGCAACCAATTCTCGTAAACCAATTTTTGGTTACAGAGCGATGATTATGTCAATTCTTGCAATTGCATTTTTATCAACAATCGTTTGGGGTCACCACATGTTTATCTCAGGAATGAACCCATTCTTAGGTTCTGTGTTTACCTTTACAACTTTGTTAATTGCAATTCCATCTGCTGTAAAAGCTTTTAATTATATCACAACACTTTGGAAAGGTAACTTACAATTAAATCCTGCAATGTTGTTCTCAATTGGATTGGTTTCAACATTTATTACAGGTGGTTTAACAGGAATTATCCTTGGAGATAGTACTTTAGATATCAATGTTCACGATACTTATTTTGTTGTAGCTCACTTTCACTTGGTAATGGGTATTTCTGCACTTTACGGAATGTTTGCTGGAATTTATCACTGGTTTCCAAAAATGTTCGGAAGAATGTTGAATAAAAATCTTGGATATGTTCACTTTTGGGTAACTGCAATTTGTGCTTATGGAGTATTTTTCCCAATGCACTTTATCGGAATGGCAGGTTTGCCAAGACGTTATTATACCAATACGAATTTCCCGTTATTTGATGATTTACAAAATGTAAATGTATTGATTACAACTTTCGCCTTAATTGGTGGGGTTTTCCAATTGGTATTCTTGTACAATTTCTTCAGTAGTATTTTCTACGGTAAGAAAACGGTTCAAAATCCTTGGAAATCTAATACATTAGAATGGACTGCACCAATCGAGCACATTCACGGAAACTGGCCAGGAGAAATTCCTGAAGTTCACAGATGGCCTTACGATTATAGCAAACCAGGTCACGATGAAGATTTTGTTCCTCAAAATGTACCAATGAAAGAAGGTGAAGAAGTTTTACATCACTAATATTCGTAACTAATTTATATAAAATGCCTTTCTCCCGAAACTTCGGGATGGAAAGGCATTTTTATTTGCTCATAACTTTCCTATATTTGTAATATGAATGAAAACTTAGACCCTACAAATCAGAATTTAAATCCTGAAGAACTTGATCTCGAAAAAAGATTGAGGCCGCTTTCATTTGATGATTTTGCTGGTCAAGATCAAATATTGGAAAACCTAAAAGTATTTGTTGAAGCTGCAAATCAAAGAAACGAAGCTTTAGATCACACTCTTTTTCACGGGCCACCGGGATTAGGAAAAACTACTTTGGCAAATATTTTAGCCAATGAGTTGGGTGTGGGAATTAAAATAACTTCGGGACCTGTACTCGACAAGCCTGGGGATTTAGCAGGTTTATTAACCAATCTCGATGAAAGAGATGTTCTATTTATTGATGAAATTCACCGTTTAAGTCCAATAGTTGAAGAGTATTTATATTCAGCAATGGAAGATTTCAAAATCGATATTATGATTGAATCGGGACCTAATGCCCGTTCGGTTCAAATAAATTTAAACCCTTTTACATTAGTTGGTGCCACCACGCGTTCTGGATTGTTAACCGCCCCGATGCGCGCTCGTTTCGGAATCCAAAGCCGCTTACAATATTACACAACCGAACTTTTAACAACAATTGTTGAGCGAAGTTCAGCCATCATAAAAATGCCAATCACTATGGAAGCTGCGATTGAAATTGCAGGAAGAAGCAGGGGAACACCAAGAATTGCAAACGCACTTTTGAGACGCGTTCGTGACTTTGCACAAATAAAAGGAAATGGAAAAATTGACATTGAAATTGCACGGTATTCGCTAAAAGCATTAAATGTTGATGCCCACGGTTTGGACGAAATGGACAACAAAATCTTAACCACCATAATTGACAAATTCAAAGGAGGACCTGTCGGTTTATCAACATTGGCAACAGCCGTTTCTGAAAGCAGCGAAACCATTGAAGAAGTTTACGAACCCTTTCTAATCCAAGAAGGTTTTATTATGAGAACGCCAAGAGGTCGTGAAGTTACCGAAAAAGCCTACACACATTTGGGCAGAATCAAAGGCAACATTCAAGGGGGACTTTTTTAATTTGGAGCTATTCCTGCTGTCCGTTGTATCCACGCTAAAAAGCGTGGGATGCCACTTCCATCAGGGCTAAAAACGTTCCCATTTCATAAGATGATTTTAATATAATTTTAGATTTATAGAACCAAAATCAAAATATACAAGTTACATAAAATCCGAAGCCAAGCGCCTCGGGTTTTTGTCTTGTGGAATATCCAAAGCAGGGTTTTTAGAACAAGAAGCACCAAGATTAGAAAATTGGCTCAACAAAAACCAACACGGACAAATGTCCTATATGGAAAATAATTTCGACAAACGCCTTAATCCAACTTTGTTAGTTGATGATGCTAAAAGCGTCGTTTCGCTATTGTTGAATTATTATCCATCGGAAATGCAAAATCCTGAAAGTTATAAAATTTCCAAATATGCTTACGGGCAAGATTATCATTTTGTAATCAAAGAAAAACTTAAAGAATTACTATTTTCTATTCAATCAACTATCGGGGAAGTTTCTGGTCGTGCTTTTGTAGATTCAGCGCCAATTCTCGATAAGGCTTGGGCTGCCAAAAGTGGCTTGGGTTGGATTGGCAAAAACAGTAATTTATTGACGCAGCAAGTTGGTTCGTTTTATTTTATCGCAGAACTCATAATCGATTTAGAATTGGAATACGATTATGCCACAACAGACCATTGCGGAACCTGCACGGCTTGCATTGATGCGTGTCCAACAGAAGCAATTGTAGCGCCATACATTGTTGACGGAAGTAAATGTATTTCCTATTTCACCATCGAACTCAAAGAAAATATTCCTGCTGAAATGAAAGAAAAATTTGATGATTGGGCTTTCGGGTGTGACATTTGTCAGGATGTTTGCCCTTGGAATAAATTTTCAAAACCTCATAAAGAACCTTTATTCAATCCAAATCCTGAGTTGCTTTCCATGTCAAAAAAAGATTTGGAGGAAATCACAGAAGAAACCTTTAAAGTAGTTTTCAAAAATTCGGCAGTAAAACGAACAAAATTTGAAGGATTAAAAAGGAATATTGAATTCTTAAAATAACCCTTCAAATGGTATTATTAGGATTACGCATTTGCCGTAACCGCCTCTCTATCTATTTTTCCAACCAACCCAACCAATACTTTTCCAGGACCTACTTCTGTAAATAATGTAGCACCATCCTTTACCATTTGTTGTACCGATTGCGTCCATTTTACAGGGGCAGTCAATTGAATTATTAAGTTTTTCTTAATCTCTGATGGATCAGAAACCGCAGTTGCCGTTACATTTTGATACACCGGGCAAATTGGATTTGCAAAAGTAGTAGCTTCAATTGCTGCAGCCAATTCTTCTCTTGCTGGCTCCATCATTGGCGAGTGAAATCCTCCTCCAACTGGCAATAATAAAGCTCTTTTTGCACCAGCAATTTTCATTGCCTCACACGCTTTTTCAACTGCCGAAAACTCTCCAGAAATCACCAACTGTCCTGGACAGTTATAATTCGCAGCAACAACAATTCCGTCAATTGATGCGCAAACTTCTTCCACTATTTTGTCTTCCAATCCTAAAACCGCTGCCATTGTTGAAGGCCTAATTTCACAGGCTTTTTGCATTGCCAAAGCTCTTTTTGAAACCAATCGTAATCCGTCTTCAAACGATAAAGTTCCATTGGCAACCAATGCCGAAAACTCTCCTAATGAGTGTCCCGCCACCATTTCTGGTTTGAAATTTTCCAATGTTTTTGCCAATATTACCGAATGTAAAAACACTGCTGGTTGCGTTACTTTGGTCTCTTTTAATTCTTCCGCTGTTCCTTCAAACATAATATCGGTGATTCTAAAACCCAAAATTTCGTTCGCTTTTTCGAATAAACCTTTGGCTAATTCTGAATTTTCGTACAATTCTTTGCCCATCCCCGTGAATTGTGCGCCCTGACCTGGAAATATATATGCTTTCATATTTTATATGTTTAATTAACTTTATTTGGAATACAAAAATAGTATTTTTTTGGAGCAAATCAATCCCTTTCTATAATAACAATTTGTCCCGCTGTCCGCTATAGTCTTGCTTCGTTCCTCCGCAAGAGCTGCCACTTCCATCGGGGCTACCACGTATCTTTATATTTTTTAATAACGTTTTCTAATCCCGTTAATAAGTACTTTTACAGTTTACTATGGGCTATGTGCCTATATTAGGAATACTAATTTCCGTATTCCATTTTTTTTAGAATTAAACATTCAT
>CANFVB010000153.1 GCA_947450355.1 Bacteroidota bacterium | reverse complement strand
ATTTGAATACCGAAGAAAGAAATTAATTGAGATGTTTGGCGAATTTAAAACTGTTTAAAAATGAATATATTTTGGTTTAGACGTGATTTAAGAGTCGATGACAACAAGGGATTCTTTGAAGCTTTGAATAGTAATTCTGAAGTTTTACCAATATTTATTTTTGATAAAAACATATTAGACGAACTTCCAAAAGACGATGCACGTGTTAGTTTCATTCACGAGCGTTTAGACTTTATTGATACCGAACTACAAAAATTCGGGAAGAATTTGGCTGTTTTTTATGGTGAACCAATGACCGTTATAGAAAAATTAATCTCGGAAAATAAAGTTGAAGCACTCTATACCAATCACGATTATGAACCGTATGCAAAAACTAGAGATGCTGCAATCACTACTTTATTAGCTTCAAAAAATATCGAATTTAAAACATTTAAAGACCAAGTTATTTTTGAAAAAAGTGAAGTCGTAAAAGACGATCAAACTCCGTATGTAGTTTTTACGCCTTTTTCAAAAAAATGGAAAGCATTGTTCCAAACTACAAAAGTTGAACACTTTGAATCCGAAAAGTTACTCAATAATGTTGTCTATCACTCCTACCCTTTTTTGAGTTTGAAAGACATTGGTTTTGAGCAATCCAAAATTAAAGTTACTCATTTTGATACTTCCGAAAAATTAATTCAGAACTATGAGGATACACGGAATTTCCCTGCTCTAGCTGGAACTTCAATGATTGGTACTCATTTACGTTTTGGCTCAGTCAGCATTCGGAAAATAGTTGAAAAAGCAGCTTCACAACAACGAGAAACATTTTTGAATGAGTTAATTTGGCGAGAATTTTTTATGCAAATACTTTGGCATTTCCCACATACCAATACCAAAAGTTTTCGACCAAAATATGACGCTATAAAATGGAATAACAACGAAACTGAATTCAAAAAGTGGTGCGAAGGCAAAACCGGTTATCCATTTGTAGATGCCGGGATGCGAGAATTAAATGCCACGGGGCACATGCACAATCGGGTGAGAATGGTGGTTGCCAGTTTTTTATGCAAACATTTACTAATTGATTGGCGCTGGGGCGAAACTTATTTTGCTACCAAATTATTGGATTACGAACAATCGAGTAATGTTGGGAATTGGCAATGGGCTGCTGGAAGTGGCGTTGACGCAGCTCCGTATTTCCGAATTTTTAATCCAACAGAACAAGTCAAAAAGTTTGATAAAGATTTAATTTACATCAAAAAATGGGTTTCTGAATTACAAGATTTCAATTATCCACAACCCATTGTTGACCATAAATTTGCTCGTGAAAGATGCCTTCGAGTCTTTAAAGAGGCTGTTGGTTAAACCAAATTACAATTCTGAAATTATAGTATAATTCAACTCATCAAAGTGGTTTATAACCGTATCTGCCTTTGACAAATCTTGAAGTTTAGAATGTATACTATTGTAACCAATACAGTATATTCCAGCTGCTTTTGCTGCTAATACTCCGTTGGTACTGTCTTCAATTACGATGCAATTTTCCTTTGGTGCAATAGATAATGAAGCAGCAAATTCAAAAATTGCTGGATGTGGTTTGGATTTTGGGAAATCTTCTCCACTTACAATATGGGTGAAATAAGAATGCAAACCAAAACGTCGAAAAACACGGTCAATAGTAACTTTTGAAGCCGATGAAGCCAATATCAATTGCATTCCATTTTGATGCAAATCTTTAATTAATTTTTCGACTCCTTCTAGCAACTCTAAATCTTCTTTGTGATCAAAAGCATCGTTAAAAATAGTTCTTTTACGCAAAATCAATTCTTCAACATCATCCTCTAAATTAAAAATTGTTTTCACTCTTTGGAAAACATTTCGAGTGGAATTTCCGGTGAATGAAGTAAACATTTCTTCAGTAACCTCAATATTTAGCTCTAAAAAATGTTGAAAATAAGCATATCTGTGAACGGGTTCTGTGTCAACAATTACTCCGTCCATATCGAAAATTACCGTTTGTATCATTATTAGGTATTAGGTGTTAGGTGTTAGATTTTGTATACTTGAACAAAATCTATTCTTTTTTTAGCAAATAACGAATCACGGTTTCAGCGGCATACAAGCCAAATAATCCTGGCATATAACTGTTTGTTCCATAAAATGATTTCTTATAATTAGATCCGTCTGTCATTTTCAAACTGGCATCGTCTTGTATTTCTGAAGAAAAAACAACTTTCAATTTATCAATTTTCGCTTCTTTCAAGCGTCTTCTTATTGTTTTCGCCAAAAAGCAATTTACGGTATTCGTAATATCAGCTACTTTTACTTTGGAAGCTTCCATTTTTCCACCTGCTCCCATACTGGAAATTATTTTTACCCGTTTTCGCTTAGCGCCAATAATCAAATTCAGTTTTGGTGTTATGCTGTCAATGCAATCCAATACATAATCAAATTCATCGGTTACAATTTCAAAAGCCCGTTCTGGGGAAAGAAATTCTTGAATACGTGTCAGTTTTAATTCAGGATTAATATCCATCAAACGATTTCCAACAACGGTAATTTTAGCTTGACCAACGGTTGAATGTAACGCTGGCAACTGTCTGTTAATGTTTGTAATATCTACAACATCTCCGTCAACAATTGTCATTGTCCCTACTCCCGCTCTCGCCAAAAATTCTGCAGCAAAGGAACCCACACCACCTAATCCAACAACCAAAATAGTTGAGTTTTGTAACTTACTTAATCCTTCTGCTTTGAACAATAATTCTGCTCGTTCTGTCCATTCTGCCATTATATTTTATTTTATTTAATGCCTCGAGGCATTGCTTATTTTTCTTTTTTTGCCACAGATTTCAAAGATTCTTACAGATTTTATGTCTGTGTAAATTTGTATAATCTGTGTTTGTTTTACCAACAATTGCTTTACTTTTTTTGCCACGAATTTCACTAATTTTCACTATTTTTATTTAATTAATTCGTGCTAATTTGTGTAATTAGTGTTTAAAAACAGCATCAAAATTAGCATTGATAATTGCCGTCATTTCATCCAATTCTATGTTTCTATATTTTGCAGCCAATTCATACACAGCTGCTATTCCTTCTTCAATTGTATCGGTTTCTAAAAACAAACGCTCTTTTGGAATGCTCTTAAATACCAATTCTAATTCGGGATTTCTCAGTAAATATTTACCAAAAGAAATATAAAATCCATTGGCAATCAATTGCTCCGCAGTTTCCTTGTTCTTTGAAAATCCGTGAATAATCATCGGAACAGAAATATTCATTTTCTTTTTCATTGCAAATACTTCCTGAAAAGCCGCAACGCAATGAATAACAACAGGTTTTCTGTATTTTTCGGCTAAAGCCAATTGTTTTTCAAAAACTATTTGCTGCAAAGCCATTGGAATTTCAATTCTTTTGTCCAATCCACATTCGCCAACAGCAAGACATTTTTTATCTTTTAATTTGTTTTCAATAATTTCCAAATCAGCGTCAATCCTGTCATCAACGATATACCAAGGATGAATTCCAATAGAATAACAGGAAATTGAGCCGTCAAATTCCTGAGGATATTGATTCACTAATTCCAAAACATCTGCCAGTTTTGAAGATAGATGTGTATGCAAATTGAAAAATTTCATAGTGCAAAAATAGTTTAAAAGTTACAATGCCGCAAAGTTACAATGCCACAAAGTTTTTTACCTTTGCAATAATGAAAAATCATCTATGTTAAAAACCGCTTTTTACCGCTATATCAATAATTTTAAAGGATTTACAAGAGAAATTTGGATACTTGCCATCATCACTTTTATCAATCGTGCTGGAACAATGGTTTTGCCTTTTTTATCTAAATATCTCAAAGAAAACTTACATTTTTCCTATAGCGAAGTCGGGTGGATTATGGTTTCTTTCGGATTTGGTTCTATGTTGGGCTCTTGGCTTGGTGGAAAATTAGCAGATAAAATTGGGTTCTACAGAGTTATGATTTTCAGTTTATTCACTAGTGGAATTGGTTTTCTGTTCCTTCAATTTGTCACTTCATTTGTGGGATTGTGCATCGGAATGTTCAGCATTATGGTTTTGGCAGACATGTTTCGTCCGGCTATGTTTGTATCGCTTGGAGCCTACGCAAAACCCGAAAACAGAACGCGCGCCTTAACATTAGTGCGACTTGCCGTGAATCTTGGTTTTGCTGCTGGCCCTGCTATGGGCGGTTTAATAATTATGGGAATGGGCTATAAAGGACTATTTTGGGTAGATGGTTCTACCTGTATTCTTGCAATTTCAATTTTTGCTATCTTAGTAAAAGAAAAGAAAAAACCAACAATTGTTGGCGAAGCAACACCAGGGAAATCAGAAGTAGTTTCTGTTTTTAAAGATAAAATATTTTGGATTTTCCTGTTTGTAAGTTTTGTAACAGCAATGATATTCTTTCAATTATTCACCACACTTCCACTCTACCACCACGAAATGTTTGGCTTGACCGAATTTCAAACAGGTTTATTAATGACTTTAAATGGATTACTGATTTTTGCTTTAGAAATGCCATTTGTGAGTTATTTTGAAAGAAAAAAGGTTCCTAAACTAAAAATAATCCTTTGGGGAACTTTACTAATGTCGTTTGGATTCTATTTGTTGCTCATCAATTTTTGGGCAGGAATATTAATTATCAGTATGATTTTCATTTCCATAGGAGAAATATTCGCCTTTCCGTTCTCGAATGCATTTGCTTTAAGCAGAGCACCAATGGGGCATGAAGGGCGATATATGGCGATTTACACCATGAGTTTCAGCACCGCACACATAGTAAGTTCGAAATTGGGAATGGAAATTATAGGGCATTTTGGGTACCAATGGGATTGGATAGTTATGGGAAGTTTTGGCGTACTTGCTGCTTTTTGTTGTATTTGGATTCAAAAATTATTGAAATTAGAACAACTTCAATAAAGTTATAAATTTGCATATCCAATCCAATATTCTCCAAAATTTCAAATACTAATTTCACATTCTATCCATGTACCAATTCAATTCTTTTTTAATTTTTTGATCACTAAAAATTGTAGAAATGTTCTTTTGTAATCGGACAAATGCAGTTTCACTTTTTACCACATAATCAAAAGCAT
>CANFVB010000152.1 GCA_947450355.1 Bacteroidota bacterium | reverse complement strand
GTTAATCGAGTTGTGTCAATTCCATTTTTAACCAGCCATTCCAATGTTGATTTTGCTCTTCTTTCTGATAATTGGTCGTTGTATTCAAATGAAGCGCGGCTGTCTGTGTGTGATTTTATATTGATTTTTATTGTTGGATTTTCAACCATTACATCCAATATTTTTTCTAATTCTATTGCCGCATCTTCCCGAATATTTGATTTGTCTAAATCGAAATAAATTATCTTAATTCCGAAAGTTTTTGCCAAATCATCTCCGTTTTTAACTTCTTTTACGGTTTTTTCCAATTGTATTGGAATTTCTGTTTTCCCCGTTTCATTTGGAATGTTTATGCTTTTTTCAAATGTAGTATATTCCACTTTTTCAGCTCGAATATAATAATCAGTATCACACTCAACTTCAAAATGATAATGCCCATTTATGTCCGATAAAAAAGTATTCAGAAGTTTGAATTTATCATCAAACAGCGAAATTTTAGTATTTGGTAAAATAATTCCCGATTCAAAATCAGTTACAATCCCTGATAATTCCTGCTCGCATCTTAGACTTTTAGTTTCTAAAAATTGGTAAATATCATCCAATCCTTTTCCGCCTTCTCTATTTGAAGTTAAAAAACCTCTTCTTGTTTCTGAATTTATCAAAAATCCAAAATCATCGTCGGAAGAATTGGCAGGTTCCCCAATGTTTTTTACTTTTTTAAAAGACCCATCTTTTGCAATTTTAGTGACAAAAATATCAAAACCGCCAAGTCCAGGATGCCCATCGGAAGCGAAATACAATTCGTTTTCCTCAGAAATAAATGGAAAACTTTCTCTTCCTTCTGTATTTATTTTTGACCCTAAATTCTCAGGAATTCCATAATTTCCATTTTCATCAATTTTACACTTAAAAATATCAGATTGTCCTTTGGTTCCTGGCATATCCGAAGCAAAATATAACGTTTTTTCATCTGGACTTAATGCAGGATGTGCCACACTATAATTGTCACTATCAAAGGGAAGTTCCTCCACATTGTTCCATTCTTTGTTTATTAATTTGGCTTTGTAAATTTTAAACAATGTTATTTTTTCAGTATTTTTCCCTTTTTTTCCTTTCAGATAATTGTTTTGTGTAAAATACATTGTTTGCCCATCTTTTGTAAAAATTGGTGTTGCCTCGTGAAAAGGTATTCTAATTTTATTTGCAAATTTCTCAGGTGTTCCAAGTGTTGTATCAGAAACCATTTCTGCAGCATACAATTTTGTAAAATATTGATTGCTCCATTTGTGTTTTCTTTGAAATAAAAATCCGGTATCTCTTGCAGAGGTAAAAATTAATTTATTTCCATAATATGCCCCTCCATATTCAGAGTATTTTGTGTTTATTCCTGCGTCTTCAATTTTATATCTACCCGAATTGGCTTTAATTTCATATAAATAATTTCTATTGGAATTAAATAATTTTGCTCTTGAATCAGCACCAGATTTTTCACTGAATTTAAGCAACATTTCATCTGCTTTGGCATATTGTCCCGATGCTTTTAATGTTTGTGCATATCTGTAAAAGTATTCTGCATCAACATCTTGCGTTATAGAAAATAATTCATCATACCATTTTCCTGCTTGTTCTAAATCAGCATTGAAATAATAGGAATTTCCTAATTTTTTAAACATTTCTACCGATTTATATCCTTTTCTTGCAATACGTTCGTAGGTTTTTATTGCATTGATATAGGCAAATTGCTCGTATTTTTTATCTGCATTTTTTTCAGCATCTTTTTGAGCAAATCCTTTGAAAGTTAAGCTACTTATAATTATTGCGAATAGTATTATTTTCGTTTTCATAACTTTATTTTTTAGAAGAATCTTGGACTTGTAATTTTGTTGTACGTTCTTGATAATTCAAATCGTAAGAATATTTCGTGCGAACCAGAATTATAATTTGCCAAATTGGTTGTTTCTTTATCATAGCCATAACCTACGAATATTCCCTCAGAAATTTGAAATCCAGCCATTGCGCTAAATGCCGCACTCCATCTGTAAGCGCCGCCAAGTACAAATTTTTTATTGATTAAAAAGTTCCCCGAAACATCAACTTGAAGTGGCGCACCAGTTACTAATTTTGTCAATAAAGTAGGCTTGAATTTAAGGTTTTCACCAATGTCAAAAACGTGACCTGCAATCAAATAATAATTCATTTTTTCCTTGAACATTGACACTGAATTTGAATTGTATCGATTGGATTCAATGAAGTTTGGAACAGACAATCCAACGTATGTTTTTTCAGAATGTAAATACAAACCAGCACCAAAATTAGGTGTTAATGAGTTATCAAAATTTTGAAATTGCGGATCATTTTGGCTTACAGGATTTAGTTTTGAAACATCTAAATTAAAGATATTTGCCGTTACTTTTAATCCAAATGAAAGTCGGAAACTTTCAGATGTTCGAATGGAATATGATACATCTGCCGAAATTGCATTTTCATTTGTTGGTCCGATTCTGTCATTTATAAATGAAATTCCAACGCCCAAATTACTGTTGCTAATTGGTGTATTTATCGAAAATGAATTCGTAACTGGCGCACCGTCCAAGCCCACCCATTGGGTTCGATGTAGCGCAAAAAGACTCATAAACCCTCTCGATCCAGCATACGCAGGATTGATATTGATGGTGTTGTACATATATTGTGTAAACTGTGCATCTTGTTGCGCAAAACTTACAATTCCTGTCAACATCAAAACGAAAAATGCAATTCTTGATTTCATTGTTTTTATGTTTTTCTCCAAGTTTTTCAATGGCCTAGAAGTTATTTTATAGTTTTTATTATTATCTTGAAAGGTATAAATAGCCGTCTTTCTCATAGTTTATTCCCTGATCATCTGTAAATTCCAATACATAAAAGTACGTTCCTGTTGGCAATTCATCCGATTTTTTAATTGTTGTCCGCCCTTCAGAAATTCCCTTAAATGCATTTACATTATTGTCATAATTATCAGTTTCGTAAACCAATATTCCCCAGCGATTGTAAATTTCCACTTTATTTGTCGGATAACAAGTTCTATTCTCTAAATTTTCAATTGTAAAGATTTCATTTAATCCATCATTATTTGGCGAAAATGCATTGTGAACAATAATATTTCCACAGGCTAAAACTACACAATCATCATTTACGGTCATTGAAATTTGAATTTTTCTTGGACAATAAATAGAATTAATCTGATATTCAAATGTATAACTTCCTAAAAGAACTCCCAAAGGCGTGAAAATTCCATTTGGCAATGCGATTCCGTTATTTAAATCAACCCAAGTTCCAAGTCCAACATCTGCCGACGGAATCAAATCATTCAAATTGATGGTTGATGTATCACCGCTGCACGCTTGTTCTGGTAGCGAAATTAAATTATTTTGAATAGTAACATTAATTGTTTGAGTAAATATATGAGAATTTCCGCACAAATCTGTAACATTCCACTCTCTAATTATAGAATATCCACCTGGCGTTTGATTCAATAAAACATCCGCACTTGGTGGAATTATTGTACCAACACCGGAACAATTATCGGTAAATTGTAGCGTTGGAATTGGTGGAACTTGATCACAATTAATATTTAATATACTATCAAATGTTCCTGTAATTGTTGGGGCTTTCGTATCTGAAACTGTGATTTCTTGAGTTGCAATATTGAAATTTCCACAAGAATCCGTTGCTTTCCATTTTCTTGTTAAGATATAATTTGAAATACAATTTCCATTAATTCTACTTTCTGTAAATTCTATCGTAGTATTTCCACAGTTATCTGTAGCGGTAATTGTTGCTGCGGCTGGAATTTCATCACAAGAAACGGAAATATTTGCAGGAATTGGCGCTGTGAAATTTGGCAAAGTAGTATCAATGGTTCTAATTAAATTCTGTGTTACAGTAATGAAATTCCCACACGCATCAGTAACTTTATACGTTCTAATTGTGGTTTCTGTACAACCTGAAATGGTTGGTGCACTATCATTTACGAAAGTAATATTTGGCGTTGAACAATTATCCGAAGCATCAGTTACAACTGAAATATTTGGACTAGCGAATGTTCCATTACAACCTGAAATTTCAATTGAAGTTGGATTGGAAGCTGTTGGATTTGTTGTATCGATTGTACGAATTAAATTCTGAGAAACAGTAATGAAATTCCCACATTCATCGGTAACTTTATAAGTTCTAATTGTAGTTTCTGTACAACCTGAAATGGTTGGCGTACTGTCATTTACGAAAGTGACATTTGGCGTTGAACAATTATCTAAAGCATCGGTTACAACTGCGATATTTGGATTTTCAAACGTTCCATTACAACCCAAAATTTCAATATTTGCTGGATTTGAAGCTGTTGGCAAAGTCGTGTCAATTGTACGAATTAAATTCTGATTCACAGTAATGAAATTTCCACATTCATCGGTTACTTTATACGTTCTAATTGTGGTTTCCGTGCAACCTAAAATGGTCGGAAAACTATCATTTACGAAAGTAACATTTGGCGTTGAACAATTATCCAAAGCATCAGTTACAACTGCGATATTTGGATTTTCAAATGTTCCATTACAACCTGAAATTGAAATATCCGTTGGATTTGAAGCCGTTGGCAAAGTTGTGTCAATTGTACGAATTAAATTCTGATTTACAGTAATGAAATTTCCACACGCATCGGTTACTTTATAAGTTCTCACGGTGGTTTCTGTACAACCTGAAATGGTTGGCAAACTATCATTTACGAAAGTGATATTTGGCGTTGAACAATTATCTGAAGCATCGGTTACAACTGCGATATTTGGATTTTCAAAAGTTCCATTACAACCAGAAATTGAAATATCACTTGGATTAGAAGCCGTTGGCAAAGTCGTGTCAATTGTACGAATTAAATTCTGATTTACAGTAATGAAATTTCCACACGCATCTGTGACTTTATAGGTTCTAATTGTAGTTTCCGTGCAACCTGAAATTGTTGGTGCACTGTCATTTACGAAAGTAATATTTGGCGTTGAGCAATTATCCGAAGCATCGGTTATCACTGCACTATTTGGATTTTCAAACGTTCCATTACAACCCGTAATTGAAATATCCGTTGGATTGGAAGCCGTTGGCAAAGTTGTGTCAATTGTTCTAATTAAATTCTGATTTACTGTAATGAAATTTCCACACGC
>CANFVB010000151.1 GCA_947450355.1 Bacteroidota bacterium | reverse complement strand
GGAGGAAGAAGTAAAGATTTTACCTATTGAAGAAGGTTTGAACGAACTAATTCCATACATCAATAATCCTTTTATGTCGGCTTTGCTTTTTACAACCGAAGCGGATGTTACGATGAAATTGAATAAAAAAAGAGTGGCGAATATTACGGAGCAAGCACCAACATTCAAAAATGCAGATCCGATTTTGTTGGAATATTTGTCTAGAAAATGAGAATCGTATTTTCATATTCCTATTTTTTCTTATCATTCAAACAAGGCTTAAACCCTTGAATGTATTCGGTTTCTTTTAATTGAACGTTGATGCCGTCTTCAAAAGCAACGCATTCAATAGTAAAGTTGGAGCAAATAAATTCTTTGGTTTGTTTTTGCAAATCCTTATTCTTTTTATCTTTAATATCAAAATCTAAGTAACGACCCATTTTTCTAACAAATGTTGCACCTTCAAAGTTAGACCATCCCATTTCTTGCTTGGCTCTGTTTCCTAAATGACTTGATTTGGTTAGTTCAGCTTTACCAATATAGGCTATTTCACTAGAATAATTATATTTTAATTTTTCGCATAATGATATCATTAACTCTTGGTTTTTTGGTCTAATGATATAAAGACCTTGTTTGCCTTTAAAGGCTTTTAAATAATCAATTACTGTTTCCATAGTTATATATTTAAGTTAATTTGATAATGATGAATTGAAATTATTTTCAGCAAAACTAAAACCCTGTTAAGACAAAAAATGACAAAGTTCTTTTTTACCTTTGTTCAAACAATTAAATTCTCATGGAAGACTACAGCAAAAAAAGGCTCTATAAAAAAATCATTGTTAAGCTCCTAAGAGAAAAGAAACTTTCTATTGAAGAGCTTTTGACCGAATTAAATGATATTTTAAAAGACGACTACGGATTTGAACCTATCTCAAGGAGAACCTTTGATAGAGCCAAAGAAAGTTTAATTGAAAATGGCTATCAAATAAATTCCCGAAAGTTTAACGGTAGAAACTATTTTGTATTGGAAGGCTATCCAGACAATCTGAATCTTACACAGGAAGAACAGCTAACTTTTCCGCTTCTTATTGGTTTGTTGGACACCGAGAAAACTATGAACTCAGTAGAGTGGCTTAAATCAGCTTTAATGGATGAGTTTGATTATAGCAAAGAAGATTTAAACCCGTATCCTTATTTTGTTCACGTACAACCCACTTTAAACAGCCAAGACAAATTGCTTATACTGGCTGGAAAAATTATTGAATACATCAAAAAAGGGCAAGCCATATTATTTCAATACCAAAAGAAAGGAATTACAGAATTTAAACAAGTGGCTCCTTTACAGATTCGGTATTATGACAATAGATATTATTTGTTGGCAAGCACAATTGACGTTACAACTTATCAGCCAACCAACTTATTGCAAACTTTTACATTAGATATGTTTGTAGAAAAAAATGTAAATCCTGCTATTGATGAAAGTGATGAAAACGCTACAGAACCAAAACACATTTTCTTTGATTATGATACTTTGTACAAAGCTACTCGAATAGAAGAATTACTGAAGCACAGCTTGGGAATTTGGTATGATTGGAAAGATAACAAGCTAAAATCTTACCGATTGAAATTTACCGATTGGGCTATGGGGATTGTGAAAAACAAAAAAATCCATCCTTCTCAAAAAACAATCCAAGATACTCCTGAAAACTTAATTATAGAAATTACTGTATGGGACAACCACGAAATTGATTATTTCTTGGGAAGGTTTGGGGATAAATGTGAGAGGTTAAATTAGGGAAGTTCGTTTAATAATCTGGAAACACATTCTGCACTGTACTTTGAATTTACCATTTTTGAGCCTATATTACCAACTATCCAAATATTTTGCCATTGTGGCAAAGTAGGATTTAAATTAAGCTTGTATTCATTTGATAAAGAATAAATAACATTATTATTATCTATTTCATTTATTTTAATATAATCTTGAATAGCCATAGAAAGTTCGTCCCCCCAAAAACCTTCTTTTCCTTTTTTTATTTTTAAATGATAATCGTTAATATAATCATCATGTTTTATGATACCATATAATCCTGAAACGATTAATAAATGTAAATTACTGTTTTTGATTTTAGTTTCATATAATTCTTTCATATCAGGTTTATAAAAAGGAGAACCATTACTCCCATAAACTTCTAATGCCTTACGCCTATTATTTTCATTAAGACAATTCATAAAATAACTTTTATCTACAATTTCTTTATTCCTTTTTTTCTTGGCGTTAGTAAAGTAACTATTAGGTAATTTTTTATAATATTCAATTCTTAATTTTCTTAATATATCAATATTGTTTCCAAAACTAAAATTAGATTTTCCAGAATTGGGCAAGTTAATTGGTTGATTTGATTTTGCATCACAACATCCTATTATTAAAAGTTTTGGAGTTTGGTGATTTTTTAGTTTTTCCCAGTCTAATAATTCTAATTTTTTGGCGATTTCTTTATCAATATAAGAATTATGATTTGAGTCTTTTGGAGTTGAATTTTTTGGATTTGATTTTTTAGGAGATATTTTTTCTAAATTATAATCTTCTATGTTGATTAAACCATTTGTTGATTTTTCTTTTGTAAAATGATTTAATATAATATCAGATAATTTTTGTGGTGTTAAGTTATTTAAATTCAAATTTAAACCTATATGTAAAATATATTTTTTTAGTAAGGCTGTTTTATTTCCAATAAATAAATTTTCATTTATTTGTATAATAGGTTTATCATTTCTATAATATGTTAATTTGTAATCAATATTTTCTAGTCTAAATGTATGTTCGTTAATTCTTGGCATAACTATTTTATTAATTTATTGGACAAACTCTAACTGTTATTTCTTCAATATTATGTTGTATCATTTCATTTTGGACAACTTGCCATTTTGATATTCCATTAGCGTCACCTGCTGTAAAATATTCAGTAACTGTTCTTAAAAGAGTTCGTATTGTTCTAATTGCGTTTCCATTGTTTTGAATATATAAATTTTGACCATTTAGTGGATTCATTATCTCAATTGTACAACAGCCAACTGGTAAATTTTGAATATTCCCTGCTATAATTGCTATTGATTCGTCTTGTTGTACTTTAAATTCAAAACAATTATTATTGTTGTTATTCAAAGAATTAACTACTTTATTTGTTTTTATTGACGTTTTGGGAATATCAGTAATTTTTCTTTTTTCCTTTGAAAATTTTACATTTCTATTATTTTGAACATTTAATAATTTCAATCCATCAGCTAAATAAGATTTAATTAAATCTTCTTCAATTTTTTTATTAATTGGTCTGATTTCATTTTTATCTAATGTATTAAAACCTTGACCAGAATATAATTTAAAAGGAATGAAACAAATTTTTACTTCTTGGTGTAATTGAATAAAATGTTCATTATTACCTAGATTAAGAGTTTCAATTTGCATCCAATTATCTATCCAATGCTGGTGATTTTGGTCGTCATAGCGAATTGTATCTAATAAATGATGAGCTAGTGTTCCTAAGTGGTACGCATGACTTCTTTTCCATCTTCCACCATTCTGGAAAGATTTGCCAACATAATAAAATCCTTCTCTACTTTCAGTCCAAGCAACATAAAGATGTGGTAAATCTTTAATTTGGTTGTAAACTATTTCAGCTTCTTTAGAAAAGAAGAAACCTCTATTATCAAAAACAACATTGTTTATTGTATCAACATTTTTAAAAAGGGTTTGTGAATTATTTCTCACATAATTTTTAATTATATCCATATTAAATTGTTTTAGAATTTTTTAAATATATTAAATTGTTTTGGATTTTCCAAATTGGACATGTAATTAGTTGTAGTTAGTCAATAAATGTCTAACAACTATTTTACTTTTGTACATTAAATCAACTATTTATGCAAAATAAAAACATCTTTGAAAAAATACTACCAGTAACTGATACAAGTCATATTTGTTCTGAAATTGTAACAAATTATAGAATAGCAAATGACATTAAGGATAATGATTTTAGACATGTTTATGTGGTATATGGTCTTCAAGAAAACCAACCCCTAGTGTTCAATTTAATTTTCATGACCACCTTTGAGGAAGTACCTCTTGTTAGTTTTACATATTATTTACAACAAATATCAACAAAATCTTTTTACCAGCTTTTATATTTGGTTACTTATTATAGATTTTTCAAAGAAGATGAGGATAATTTATCTCTATTTAAAGATAACAAAAGTACTGGTGCAGTAGCTTCCTATTTAGAAAGCACCAATGGTAAATTGTTGTACCATTACCAAGTGGAACAATTGCACCGTTCTATTACCAACTCTACTATTGAAGAAGCCATTACTTTCAGAAAAGCAATTAACTTGAAACGACCAAGTGCCTTTGAAAAAGCAAAAGCGATGTTGTTGCCTTCGGGAGAATCCTTGTTTGATGTTCTAACAAAATATAGGTTTCGGGATTTTACTTTATATCCTAAAATAAAAGAAGCAATTGCATTGTATAACTATTTGAATCAATAACTATGATAACTATTGTAAAAGCAAGACCCGAACATGTTGAAGCAATTGTTTCCCTTTGGGAAGATTTGATGGAAATTCAAAAAAAATTAGATGCTGAATTTTTTGATGCTACTGATTTGTATATTGAAGATTATAGTTATGGCATTTCTGAAACCATAAGAAAGGCATCAGACGAAAAGAAGGTATTTGTAGCAATTTCAAATGAAACAGTTGTTGGTTATGTAACAGTTGAAATTATTCGGTTTTCGATGTTGTACTATAATTTTGACCCGCTATGTGTTATTGGAGATATAATGATTAATGAAAGATTTCATAATCAAGGAATTGGAGAAAGATTCATCCAAGAAGCCAGTAAGGTAGCCAAAAAGCAAAATGTAAATAAGATTATGCTCAATGTGTTTTCTAAAAATGAGGAAGGCTATGCCTATTTCAAACATTTAGGATTCCAAGATACTTTTAACAAAATGACGTTGAAAATAGAATAACTGAAACTAACTTCGCCATAATTTGACTAATCAACTTATTAATTTTGAATTCTAATCTAAAATCAATCACTTATGAAAAAGTATTTAATTTATGTATTCTGTTTATTAGTCAACATTGCCTTTGCCCAAGATAAATCAATAAAGACCTATGATTTAAATGGCGTTAAGTTTTCCGTTAATAAAGATTATTGGCTAAAAATCGATTGTGTTAAGTCGATGCCAAGTAATCAATTTATGATTATTG